>JAIEKC010000527.1:0-2523 GCA_029064505.1 Acetatifactor sp. | reverse complement strand
CCTCTGTACCATTTGTAAAATATATCGGCACAAAGGTTCTATTATTCCTTTTATTGGTCCGGGCGTTGCAATTATCGCAAACAAGTCAATTAATTACCGGAATATCATTTAAATTCAGATCCGGTTGACGGTATTGCTATTCAAACTCCGGGATCAAAGAATAGATTGCGGGAAACCCCACGGTAACATTATGCAATGTCCACGGATACGAGATAGACTCATCGATCTGCATTCGATAGATCAGGCTTCCCTCGCCGTAGGGGAAAGTACATTCCAGTCTGTTCCCTTCATCCCACACGAACATGGTAGGGTTGGTCAGCAGAAAGTCCATCCACTGACTGTTCTCGTCCACGATTCCCATCTTAGCTTTCAACTCTTCCTCTATAGTGCTGTAGGTAAGACTTACCCCGCCTGCATCATTGGCATTCTCAACATATGTCTCACCGTATATCCCCTCCATAGCGCCATAAAGCAAACTGTAATACTCGAAAAAATCCGATTCCATCAGACCGCTGTAAATATATGCCAATGTTATCCATGCATCACTGTCGGCAGACATGGAAGTAAAGCCCAGATAATCTTCCAGGCTGTATTTTTCGCGGACGCTGCTCTTATCATAATATTCCACATCATATCTCATAAATGCCGTTCCGCCCGTGTCAGCCTGAAGCCCGTAAAACTCTCCCGTGTCAGCTTCCAAAAGGAGCTTGTAGGTTCCTATGGATTCATCCGGATGTTCCAGCTCGATATACCACAGAATGAAATTCACGCCCTTGGCATAGTCATCACTGTAGATCACATACTGCTTCCACTTACTGATCTCACAGTCATAAATGTGTGATGTGATCAGTTGTGTTTCCAAAAGCGCCACTATACTGTTCCTGTTCAGTCCGTTCTCCGAATTCAGAAACTCATGCAGCCGCTGATGATCCGTCAATTCCTCCGACGCCACATAGTAATTCGTATTTTCCGTCTGGTTCTCCGCGAAATTCACCATCCGCCGGTAAAAGGAAGATTCATAGTTAGTACTCAGCACTGCCACATCCACATTTTCCCTCACTTCCAGCTCCATATCACGACATTGTCTGCTGTCCTGAAAGTCGAAGACCCATCCCGGACTGAAAAAGGCCACTCCCACCAAGGCTGTGAGCGTCAATATGGCGACGGCATAGACCAGTCTGTTCCGATTCTTATTCCTGCTTTGCCGTGTGCTCCTGCTTTGTCTCCTTTTTTCGCTCATTTGCCCTTTCCTTCTTCGGTATTCCTGCCGGAAAAACCATTTTCATGACCGTTCCCTCTCCCAGCCGGCTGTCAATCTGCAGCACACCCTCATGAAGTCTGATGATCTTATAACACAGCGCCATGCCGATGCCGGCGCCGCCCTCTTTGCGGGAGCGGGACTTGTCCACCATATAAAAAGCCTCCGTGATGCGACTGATCTCCTCCTGGGGAATGCCTCTTCCGTTGTCCACTACCTTGATCTCATATTCACCGCTTGGCAGATTCTGCCCCTTTAGCAGAATAAAGCCATGTTCTCCCTTGTCCATGGCTTTCGCAGCGTTATCCAGCAGATTATACAGTAAGGACAGCAGAAGATCCATATCCCCGCAGATCATGCCTTTATCCATATCAACCTTGCCACGGATATTTTTCTGCGTCCAGATCGGTCTCACTGTGGCCCTGATGTTCTCTTCCAACAGCTTCGTCTGTATAAATCTGTTCTCAATGGGACTTTTGTCCATGCTGACAAGCTCCAGCAGTTTATGGGACAGACTCTCCAGCCGTTTGCCCTGACTGTAAATATAAAAAGTTGCCTCCGCCCGCTCTTCCTCCGATATTTTCATGGAATTCATCATATCCGCGTAACCGATGATGGAGGTGAGCGGCGTCTTCAATTCATGGGCAAATGCCGCAGTGAAATCTTCCTGCTGCTTTGCTTCCAGCGCCTTTGCCTCCGCCTGCTCCACCAGCCTGTCCGCCATACGGTTAAAGTTCCTCGCCAATTCTCCGATCTCATCCCCGCTCTTGTTGGAAGAACGCAGTTCCATACGCCCGTCGGCAATCTGCTTCGCCACCCGGTCCAGATTACGGATAGGTCTGGTGATGTATCTGGAAAGCCCGTAGATGCCGATACTTCCCACCGCAAGCAGCCCCAGAAGTGCCATGCGGTATTGCCGGAGCAGATCCATCCTGTCCTCATAGATCGGCGTCAGTTCCCGGCACAGCCCCAGGTAAAGCGGCTTTTCCGCCGCGATGGTGACTGTGACCGTAAACATATAGTAAGCGTTCTCAAACCTTCGGATGCAATAACCGTAAGTATTCCCGGCATTCTCCATGGAACTTACCAGACTGCCTATCTCCCGTTCAAATCCTTCTCTGACCGCATAATCCTCCCCGGCATAGTAAGAGCCGTCGTCCCTGATCACAAAAAGCCGGCTTCCGTCCCGCTCCACACTGTCCGCGATGCTGTCTATGGTTCTCCGGACGGCATACTCCTCCCCGAATTCCACCATGGACTGATAG
>JAIEKC010000526.1:0-5719 GCA_029064505.1 Acetatifactor sp. | reverse complement strand
TATGCCCAGCCGTCGCCGCCGATGATCCACTGTACGGTATCCGCTTTTTCTCCCCGCTTTTCCGCAGCATCCTGAGCCAGCAGCATACCATAACCGAACTCGGCCCCGTCCTCGAAGAGAGAGTTTGACCAGGCAGGGCCCCGGCCCCGGTCATCCACGGTATAAGCGCAGGAGGGTGCGGAATTTGCCCAGATGGAGCTGCATCCGGTGGCATTGGCAATAAACATGTGATGGCCGAAAAGCTGGGTCAGGAGCTTCACATAGGGCGTCTCGCCGCAGCCTGCACAGGCTCCGGAAAACTCCATATAGGGCCGGAGGAACTGGCTGCCCTTGACGGTGTTCGTCTTAAATTTCTCCGCGGCTTCCACACAGGGCAGAAGGTGCTTTCCGAAATCAAAGTATCGCTGTCTTTCCTCATGCTCCGAAATGGGAACCATTTCCAGAGCCTTGTTCCCCTGCTTTCCGGGACATGTGGCGGCGCAGGTACCGCAGCCGGTACAGTCCACCTCCGAGATGACGATGGAAAAGGTATGGCCTTCCATTCCTGCCATGGGAATGGTCTGCATGCCCTCGGGCGGCTGTGGGGAATCTCCCTCTTTTAAAACGGCGGGACGGATCACCGCATGAGGACACACGAAGGAGCAGCGGTTACACTGGATGCAGTTTTCCGGTTTCCAGACGGGAATCTCCGTCGCCACATTCCGCCGCTCATGGGCGGTGGTTCCGGGAGGGGTAAAGCCGTCCGCGTAGGGCAGGAATGCGGATACCGGAAGCTCGTTTCCACGCTGATCGGTGACAGGCTGCTGAATATCCCGTACATAGGAAAGTATATCAGGCCGGTCCGGCAGGGGAGTGTTGTCCGGGGAACTCTTCCGGGAAGAGCGGCATGGGCAGCCGTTCCGGGCAGAGTTGTCTCGGGAATTCTCCTGAGAACAACAGACAGGGTGGTTTTTTCGAGAGGAATTCCAGGTGGGATCATCCGTATGCCCTGTCAGTTGTTCCCACGCTTTCGGAAGTTCGATCTCATATACTTCCTGAAATCCCCTGTCAATCGCCTCCTCATTCATCCGCAGAATGTCACTGCCGGATTTCCCATAGCTTTTGGCGGCGGCCGCCTTCATAAGCTGTTTCGCCTCCTCCGGGGGCAATAATCCGGATACCGCAAAGAAGGCGGCCTGCAAAATGGTACTGATCTTATTGTTTAATCCGATCTCCTTGCCGATGCGGATGGCGTCGATGACACAGAAGCGGATATGATGTTTTGCCAGGTATGCCTTTACCGGATCGGGCAGATATTCCTCCAGCTCCTTTTCCCGGAAATAGCAGTTCAGCAGGAATGTGCCTCCGTCTTTTATATCCTGTACCATGTCATACTTGTGCAGGTAGACAGGATTGTGACATGCCACAAAGTCCGCGTGCTGAACCAGATAAGCACTGTGGATGGGGCTTTTCCCGAAGCGCAGGTGGGAGATGGTAAGTCCCCGGGACTTTTTGGAATCATATTCAAAGTAGCCCTGGGCCGAAAGCTCCGTATGGTCGCCGATGATCTTGATGATATTCTTTGTGGCGCTGACTGTGCCGTCTCCGCCCAGTCCCCAGAATTTGCAGGCGGTCAGATCCGCAGGGGCGGTGTTGGCAATGGAAGGTACGGGGAGCGACAGGTGCGTGACATCGTCCCGGATTCCTACAGTGAAATCAGAACGCGTTTCGTTCAAATAGACAGCGGCAATCTGTGCCGGTGTGGTATCCTTTGAACTGAGGCCGTATCTGCCGGACAGGATCTGACAGGGCATACCCTGCAGTGCCGCGGCCACATCCAGGAACAGTGGTTCACCGGGGGCTCCGGGCTCCTTGGTACGGCTTAAGACAGTGATCCGCCTGGCGGTGGATGGCAGGGCTGCTTTCAGGTGTTCCGCGCTGAAAGGACGGTACAGATGAACGGCGATCAGACCATAGGGCTGTTGGGGCACGGCTTCCAGATACTCACGGATGGTTTCACAGATGCTTCCCATGGCTACAATGACATGGGTGGCAGAGGGATTGCCGTAATAGTCAAAAAGTCCATAGTTGGTTCCGATGGCCTGATTGATCCTGGAAAGCTGCTTTTCTACGATACCGGGCAGTGCAGAGTAGGCGGGATTGGATGCCTCCCTTGCCTGAAAAAAGATATCAGGGTTCTGGGCGGAGCCGTATACTTTCCCGTGATGGGGGTGGAGACAGTCTGCCCGGAATCTTTCAACGGATTCCATGGGCAGCATGGATCTTAAGGTGTCATAGTCCCAGACTTTCACTTTTTGCAGCTCGTGTGAGGTGCGGAAACCGTCAAAGAAATTCAGGAAAGGGATGCGTCCCTCTATGGCAGACAGGTGGGATACAGGAGACAGATCCATGGTCTCCTGTACGCTTCCGCAGGCAAAGATGGCACAGCCGGTCTGGCGGCAGGCGTAAATATCAGAGTGATCCCCGAAGATGGAGAGGGCGTGGGTGGCAATGGATCTTGCGGCCACGTGAATAACGCCCGGAAGCAGTTCTCCCGCCAGACGGTACAGGTTGGGAAGCATTAAGAGCAGTCCCTGTGACGAGGTGAAGGTGGTGGCAAAAGCGCCGGATAACAGGGCGCCGTGCACGGCGCCTGCAGCTCCTGCCTCCGACTGCAGCTGTGCCACAGTCATGGTCTGTCCCCAGATATTCAGCCGCCCGGCCCCGGCCCACTGGTCGCAAAGCTCCGCCATGGGGGAGGAGGGTGTGATGGGATAGATGGCAGCCACTTCACTGAAGGCGTAGGCCACATGAGCGGCGGCATGATTGCCGTCTATGGTCTGCATAGAGCGTGTATCTTTCAGTTGATTTTTAATATTGGACATAAAAAGACCTCCGATCAAGATGAAGGAACTGTCCGTTCCGTGCGTCAATGGCAAGGTAACTTTAAAAGCAGTTCCTGAGTATTGAATACTATTCTTTCCCGGAGGTCCGTTATTTATGCTGTCATATAGAGTTATGTTCAGAGATCTTTGAATGGATTAAAAAGCGGTTACTTAAGGAAGCCGTTTACGATCTGGGCTTCCGCCTCTTCCTCAGTGAGTCCCAGGGTCATCAGCTTGGTGATCTGTTCACCGGCGATTTTGCCTATGGCGGCTTCATGGATCAGCTCCGCATCCAGGTCATTGGCAGTGATCTCCGGAATGGCGCTGATCTTTGCACGGTCCATGATGATACCGTCACATTCGGAATGTCCGGCACAGCGGTTATTGCCGTTGATCTTCGAGAGAAAGAGCTGTCTGGAATCGTCCCTTGCCACAGAGCGGGAGATGATGTTGGCGCTGGAGCCCACACCGTTTAAGTCCACCTGAAATGCCGTCTCGGCGGTCTGGCTGCCGTGGGTCATAAGCTTTTCGGTGACGATCAGTTTCGCGCCGTCCGCAAGGGTGGCGGCGGTGGAACGCTTGGTGGAGTCCACGCCCTTGATCTGTACCGTTTCCATCTCCATAAAGCTGTTCTCACCTAAGGTGACCACTGTTTCGGGGTTCATGATGCGTTCGCCCCTGCCGTCACCGCTGCCGTAATGTTTTTCCACATATTTTACATGGGAGTTTTTCCCGATGTAAAAGGAGTGGATGCCGTCATGACGGCTGTCGCTGTCGCCGCTGTTATGGATGCCGCAGCCTGCCACAATGGTAACGTCACAGTCATCGCCCACATAGAAGTCGTTGTAGACCATCTCGTTGAGACCGCTCTGGCTGAGCAGCACGGGAATGTGTACGCTCTCCTTTTTGGTGCCGGGTTTGATGATGATATCGATGCCCTGTTTATCTTCTTTGGTGACTATATCAATGTGAGCGGTGGTGGAACGGTTAACGCTCCGGCCGTTGGCGCGGATATTGTATGCTCCGGAGGGCATTTCGTGAAGCCCTGCCACCTGTTCCAAAAGATTTTTCTGTATCTCGTCCATATAAAATCCTCTCTTATTTAATTGCTGCTTGTGATGATCTGTTTCCTCTCTTTTGAATTCTGTTACTGTTTTCGCGTAATTAAAGTGGTTCTAAGCCTGATTGTAAAACTTGCATCCTCCCGTACCGTTCAGAAGCTCGGGAAGAATGTCCTCCCTGTGTCCCCTTGCCTGCACGGAGCCGCCTGCCAATACTACAATTTCATCTGCAATATTCAGGATACGCTCCTGATGGGAGATGATGATAAGTGAGTTGTCGGTGTCGCTGTGCAGCTCTTCAAACACTTTGATCAGGTTGTTGAAGCTCCACAGATCAATTCCCGCCTCCGGTTCGTCAAACACTGCCAGAGGAGTGTTCCGGGCGATGATGGTGGCGATCTCGATCCGCTTCAGTTCGCCTCCCGACAGACTTGCGTCCACATCCCGGTTAATGTAATCTCTGGCGCAAAGCCCCACCTTGGAGAGATAGTCGCAGGCGGAGGAAAGCTTGATGTTATTGCCTGCCGCCAGAGTGATCAGGTCCCTGACCTTAATGCCCTTGAAGCGCACGGGCTGCTGGAAGGCAAAACTGATGCCCAGATTGGCACGTTCCGTGATGGACATGTCCGTGATATCCGTGCCGTTAAACAATATCCTTCCGGAGGTGGGTTTCTCGATTCCCATGATGAGCTTGGCGAGAGTGGATTTCCCGCCGCCGTTAGGACCGGTGATGGCGATAAAGGTATGATCCTCGAAGGTCAGATCTATATTTTTGATGATCTCCTTTTGGGAATCCTCGACATCGGATACCTGAAAGGAGAGATTCTGTAATTCCAGCATAATGTACCTCCTGTTCAATTGCTGTCGGCGTTCGGCGGTCGAAGAGCCGGCTCTTAAAGTATACCACATATGAAACAAAAACTATACTATTTTTTCAAATAGGTTCCGGTCAGGCAGCTTCCCCGATCGGAGTATATTTGGGCCGTTTCACTGTCGGCTTGCAATTGAATGAAAAATGTGCTAATATTTTTCACGTATTTATAATATAAGGGAAATATCAGGAGGAAAATGAAAATGCAGGGAATTCTATTTACTTTGTTGGTTCCTGTTTTGCCCTATGCGTTGTGGAAATGTTATAACAAAGAGAAAAAAGCGGGGAAGGGAGAAGTTGTCCTCCGCTATGTCTGTTATATGCTCATTACGACCTTTATATCTGCAATCTTACTTGCTCTGTTCAGTGAGGAGGGCGTTTCCTTTTGGGAGAAGATGGACAGATCCGCCGAGTTTGCGTTAAAGTATATCCTCATGGAACTGGGTGCGGCTCTTCTGGTGGCTTTTGCGGAATGGAGCTGTCTGAAAAAGAAATTCGTGATCCGGATGGACTGGGAGCAGTTTGAAGGCTGGAAGCCCGTGGCATTGTGCAAAAAAAATATATGCCCTATCCTGATCTGGTTGTTGGCCGTTTTGGTGGTTTGTCTGAATGTGGTGCTGATGTTTGACAACGTGCTGTGGGGGGATGAGGCTTTTTCAGCCAATGCCGTGGGGGGAAGCTGGGGAGGCATCCTGCAGGTATTGTATTATTGGGACTGTCATCCGCCCCTTTACTATTATTGGCTGAAGCTTTTCGGCGATCTGTTCGGCCACACGGCCCCGGTGTTTCATCTGGCGTCCCTGGTTCCCTTTGTGGCGGGAATTCTGTGGGCACTCACCTTTTTCCGCAAAAAGTACGGAAATGTTCCGGCAGCTTTCTTTATAATGATCTCCGGTTTGGGGGCCGCCTGTCTGGAATATAAT
>JAIEKC010000525.1:0-2219 GCA_029064505.1 Acetatifactor sp. | reverse complement strand
CAGGGTTGTTTCACGAAGCTCCTCAAACGATAGTATTCATTATAGGCATACTGTGAATCAGGCTGGAGTCCGGCCTGTGATGACCGCCCTTACATTTTATCCCTCTACGGGAAGCTTCTGTCCGATAAAAAAGCGCAGAAATTCCCCTGTATATTATTTACTCTTTTTTTTCATATTCTGTCTGCCTATTTTAGTAAAAACTTTGGATACCGTTGAAGACATATTTCTTTCTTAAATCAGGGGCATCGCCGAAATCATCCATTGCTTCTGTCATGATCCCCGAACAATCGCCGGACAGTATTGCTATCCGAAGGAGGTTGTAGGCAAACTTCCTTACCAGTGCCAGATTGTTCTTCGATTTCTTTGCCGGTGACCTGTCTTCGCGGAAGGTATCATCCAACACATGGTGCAGGCGGTTTTCCACCGACCAGTGTTCCCTTTTTATCTTACCCATTTCTCCCGCCGTCAGTTCCATGTCTGAAATCATCCCTGTTTTCTGTAAATCCCTTCCTGTTTCTTCATCCTGCACCGCTTTTGGCCTACGCCTGGAGCCTTTTTCCAGAAACGTTTTTATATCCGGTGTGATATCGTTTCCCTGTGCATCCCTCTCTACCGGTATCCGTATCTGTATGGCCAGCCCTACCGTTTTTATATAAGGCCATTCTTTCTGTGTCTTTGTCAGGAGCCCGCACTCTGTGCATACGCTGTACCAACGGTACTCCTGTCTGTCACGGTTTCTCTCTGGACAGCTGATCTCTTCATATTTTTCCTGCATTTCCGGATGCCTTGGCCTGTAGCTGCTGTCTTCCCCCATCTTTTTATGGTCTTCCGACATCTCATCAAAATATCCCACGATCTCATCATAAGACTGCGGCTGGTTTTTCTTGACCATCAGTACAAAATGGCCCTCCTGTGACAGGATCTGCTCCATGATCTGTGTCTGCGTCCCTATGGCATCTGTTGTGACCGTGCTTCCCTTTATGTCGAGCAGCTTCAGCAGCTCCGGTATCGCCCTGATCTCACAGTCTTTATTCTGGATCGGCATCTGTGCCAGCACCAGTCCCGTTGCTGCATCTATCGCATTCAATACCATCGGCGCCCTGAAATCCTTCACTTTCTCCATGGAAGCCCGCAATGCCTTCCCATCTATTGAAATATGGATCCCTTCCGTGCTCACGATCTCCCCGATCCATTCCATGAATTCCAGCGCGAACAATTCCTCATCGAGCCTAGACAGGATCCGGCATGCTGTTGAAGGGGACGCGATCCCGTTCTTTAATGGAAGATATTCTCTCAGTTCTTCCAAATGTTTTTTACACCATTTCAAACTTCTACGTATGGTAGTCCTTCCTACAAGGAAACCAACAATCAGGCACACCAATACCTCTGCGTGGTCATGTTTCGTCTCCCGCCCACATCTGGGGTCTGGCACCGCCTTCATATATTCCAAAAGCGGTCTGGACCAGAATCCTTTTTCAGCACACGGAAAGATCTACCCCCGCTTTCCACAGTACTTCTTCCTGTTCCGGGCTTATCCTGGATACTACCTTTTCCTTTTCAAAATACAGCAGATAAATACTTTTCAGTATCTGCAGATCTTTGATATCCATCCCATGTTCTTTATAGAACCGCCTGCCCAATGAGGCTGCCTGGGCATTGAACTGATAGTGGAAGTCCTGCTCAGCCTTTAGGACTTTTTCTTTCAAAAGGTAAGTTTCCGGTGACCATTTCCACAGGATGATCGAAAGGACATCTTCCCAGTCATTCCCTAACGGCTTCTTCCAGCCTTCCGGGCACAGCTGCCATACGGCTCTGGAAAATCCATACTCCTTCACTTCGATCCCCCCCAGGGATATTTTTTTCTTTTCACTCTTTATGACTCCTTCCGGAGTAATGATACCGATATAAGTATCTACCGGCTGTGGGTATTTTTTCCCAGGGACACGCTTGGATGTACGTTTATAGAGATAATAGGTATCTCCCTTCTTTTTCACGGTAGTTCCCTGCGTCCGCTGCTCCTGCACCCATTGTGGATATTTCTTTTCTGTCATTGGCGTAATTCCTCCTTTCAGTATAGGTAGTATGTACCTATACTATATAGACATTATACCTCTACAAGACAAAAAAATCGAGGGTTATGAAAAATTCGTATAGCTTCCATAACCCTCGTAAAAATGCTCTATATACCGATTTTAATTTTTCTTCATGAAACAACCCTG
>JAIEKC010000524.1:0-3597 GCA_029064505.1 Acetatifactor sp. | reverse complement strand
GGACAAAGGAATGGATTGTTCCGTCTTCCTTATAGGTAACCTCATAAAATCGGGGCACATATATGCCCGGCAGCTTTGCCGCGCGGCGCAGGAATTCTTCCCGTCCTGTCCGTTCTTCCTTACATTCCTCATACAGTGTTATGAGATTTCTGTACTGTGTCTCACCCTCACCGATATAAAAGATATCAAAAAAATCCGCCAGTGGCTCCGGATTATAGGCGCAGGGGCCTCCTCCGATCACAATGGGACAATCGTCTCCGCGCTCTCTTGCCGATAAAGGGATCTGAGCCAGATCCAGAACCTGTAAAATATTGGTGTAGCACATCTCATATTGAATGGTGATGCCCAGAAAGTCAAAGTCCTTGACCGGATCCTGGGACTCCAACGCAAACAACGGAATCCGCCGGCTGCGCATGATGGCATCCAGATCCAGCCAGGGGGAATAGACCCGCTCACACCAGACATCCTCCATAGTGTTGAACATATCGTACAGAATCTGAATCCCCAGATGGGACATACCGATCTCATACACATCGGGAAAACACATGGCAAAGCGCACCTTTATTTTATCCTTATCCTTTACCACGGAATTGACCTCATGACCGATATAGCGTTCCGGTTTCTCTATTTTCATCAATATATCATCTGATAGCGCCAAATGATCACACATATTAAACCATACCTTCCTCTGATCTGCTGAACAAATCATTCATCCATTTTTCCATATCGCCTGAATATTTGTCTACCGTGCGGACAACATATTCACCCACTTCCGGATTATCCTCCAGAAGTTTATCCAGCCATTTGATGAAATTATTGGTGTAAGAGTCAAAATTTACAACAATATTCTGGATACTGGCCGCTTGCAAACATATATTCTATTGTTCCAAAATACATGGCTCATTCCACCGTAATGTGCGTTTCAGTCACGGGACGCCTGACCGCCGCAGGCAAGCTTCATCCGCCTGACATCATCCGCCGTGATCTCCCTTCCGGAATAACGCGCCTGTTCGTAGATTTCCGCCATATCCGGCAGGGAAAGGAGCTTTCCGCACTCCCTTGCCGTCTTATAATTCAGAGCTTCTCTGTCTTCCGTCTCTATTTTTCCGGACAGAACCCGCTTTTTATATAACTTCCGTATCCTTTCCACAGGGGCAAAGCGTTGAAACAGCCCTGCTCCCCTGCTTCCGGATCGCTTTTTCTCAATAGCACACTTTTCCCGTACATCAAAGACATCGGCCTGACCGGTCACGATCTCTGTTTTGTGGACGGATATTCCCCTGATATACCGGATAAACCACTTCAAAGCCTTTATCAATGCATAAATACATCCACAGAAGAAAAGGATGACTGCCACATACTCCAGTATTTCCCAGAGCCAAAAAGATTCCCCCTTTGGCAGTCCCGGACCTCCGTTATTCGACTGCACATTTTCCATAGGGTTCAGCCCCTCCGGACTTTCGCTGCCGTCCGGTAAGAGTCCGATCAGAAATACCAATATGGGCCTTAATATCGCCTTTATAACACGCAAAATCGGCTCCAGCCACTCCACGTTCAGACTTAAGGCAAGGATCAATACACCGATCAACGTATAAGGAAGCACGAACCCGATGCCCGAGTGCAGGATTTCCCTGGCGGGCAGATACCCGGCACTGGATTTATTTACCATCAAAAAGTTCAGATAATGCTTCAGATAATATATGACCAGATAACAGGCGAACACACCGATCAAAATAAAGAAATAATACCTGTCCCAGTCCGGCATATTCTCCTGCTTATGGAACAGATAATTGGTACCAGCAGAAAGCACTAATGCCGTAACCGGGTGGATAGTCCCCGAATAGACATCCGTATTCTCTTTCAGTCTCAGCGCAAAGGAATACAGAATATATGCCGCCGCGCAGATCACACAGACAATTGTCCCGGCGAGATCAACAGGACCGGTACAAAATATGACTGCTGTCAGAACCACCCCGTGACACAACACAAAGATCCAGAACCGCTCCACAAAATTTCTGATCAGGAAACAGACAATGGGAAACAGTCCGCAGACCGTCCACAGCAGAAAGTCCGGGGCTCCTTCTATGGGAAGCCCCGCAAGCTGCATGGCAACTCCCGTGGCTGTCATTATCAGTGGAAAAAATATCCAGTGATTCATCTGTGATGTCAGGAATTCTATGATCCAATCCAGTCGTTCCGTTTTTACCATTTCATACTCCCGCTCATATTTCTGCGATTTTGCCGCATGGTTCCTCTCCGCGATTTTGCCGCATGGTTCCTCGCCGCGATCAACCGCATCAGTTCTCTCCGCAGTCAGCCGCATTATTCCTGCAAGCACAGGCAAGTTCTTCTGCAAAGATCATGTATCATTACTTACTAAGATGAAGAAACCGCACCTGCTTCTGCAGCTTTTCGGAAAGCGTCGGCTCTTCCTTTCCAGGGAGGGGATAGAACCAGTAGAATTCATTCCCGGCATCCGCATATTTCTCCAGAAGCTCCAGAAAATCATCATAGTGATTCGGAGAGACAAAGCAGGTGATGGTTCCCTTTGCCTCCGAGAACAGCCTCTCCTCAAAACATTCGGTAAAGTCCGCTGTGGGCTGTTCCAGATCCAGCCGGGCAAGCCCCCTGCAGATCGTATCGAACTGGCCGTCACCCGCTTTCGCCTCAATAACAAGAGGCTTATGAGTCTTGATATCCACACCGTTTCCGTAACATGCGGTCTGGATTCCCTGCCTGAGGAAAAAGGCGCTCAGACCCGCCGCCAGCTGCAGGGAGGCCTCCACACAGTCATCCTTTTTCATGATGCCATTATCCTCCACATTAAAAAAGATGCGGATGGATTTCAGGGAAGTATAATTTTTCTGATTCACCTTCAGCTCTCCGGTCTTGGCGGTAGCCTTCCAGTTAATACTGCGCATATCATCAAAGGGCTGATATTCCCGTATTCCCCTGTACTCAAAAGGATCCTCCAGCAGATGACGTTTGGACAGGACTTCACCGTTTAACTGTGTCAGGGATCTGCGCATTTCCTGACTGTCATAGGGTCTGGGATATACATAGATTTCCGTGTGTAACGATATATCATCCACCATCTGGCTGGTCAGAAAAATATCGGATGCCACCAGACTGGCACCGTCAATCTCATAAAAGCCCCTTCTGCCCCCGGTGAATTTCAGGGTTCGTGTGATCTTCTCCCCGCCGCCCACACGAAACATGTCATTCCGGTAGAACTGGTCGGTAGTCCGGGCGCCTTCCGTACTGTCTCCGAATACAAGATGACGGTCTGCCTTAAACTTTACCTTCAGCATGGGAAGAGGAAGCTTCTTTCTGTTTTGAATGATCTCTTTCAGCGCACTCTCTTCCCCCTCAAAAATGTGTTCCCTGGAAAAACTGATATCCACCGTCAGATCCTTATGCCATAATCGCTGGTATAACAGCTTCTGCAGCAGAAACAGCAGGAAAAAGAGCAGACCTATGCCTAATAACTTTATCATGCGGTAAAATCCTCTGTCGGTACGGGTGTGGTGTCCATCAGCTGCCGGATCAGGTCCCTTGCACTGTCGCTTCCGCCGGAACCGTATCCCAGTACCAGTC
>JAIEKC010000523.1:0-10961 GCA_029064505.1 Acetatifactor sp. | reverse complement strand
GTTCCCCACTGTGACCAGAGTCTTGTACACTTTTTCATGGGGCAGCGAAAGCTTGTCCGCTATCTGCAGGCCGTCTGTAAACTCGTCGCATTCGTAGGTGTAGTGTTTGAACGGAATCTTCATCGTTTCCAATATCCTCATGGCATTGGTCTTTATTTCTTTCTGTTTCGCCATAGCTTCCTCCATTTTATGGCAACAGTTTCCCGGAATGGGAAACTGTTGCGGTATGCCCTGAATATGGACTTATTCTATCATGATCACACGATCATGATATGTTGGCCATTCGGCCGCAGTATGCCCTGAATATGGACTTATTCTATCATAAATCCCACAATAAGGCTATGCTTTATTCACTTTTCCGGCACTGTCATGTAACAGTTCTGACCTCTCATTCATAAAGATATGGGCAAGCCTCCTCCTCAGCGTCTGCTTCACAAGTCCCGCAAAATCGCATGCAGACGCCACTTTGCCCCGACGGGAGGAAGCGTCTGAACAATTACCACCTTTATGCGTATGTGGTGCTGCAGGGCATTTGGCTATTGAGAAAGAAATTTCTTTATGATATGATAAAAATACCAATCACATATTGAGGAGGTTATTCTTATGCACGGAAATGTTATTGTAGGACAATCGGGCGGACCTACTTCGGTCATCAATTCCAGTCTTGTGGGGGTATACAAGACGGCAAAGGACCGCGGTGCGAAGAAGGTATACGGTATGCTCCACGGCATCAAGGGGTTACTGGACAGACAGTATGTGGATCTGTCCGAGCATATCAAATCGGATCTGGATATCGATCTCTTAAAGAGGACTCCCTCATCTTTCCTGGGTTCCTGCCGCTTTAAGCTGCCGGAGATCAAAGACGGAAAAGAAGTGTATGATAAGATCTTTAAGATCCTGACAGAGCTGGAGATCGAGGCATTTTTCTACATCGGCGGAAACGACTCCATGGATACCATCAAGAAGCTGTCCGATTACGCCATCCTGATCAGCAGCGACATTAAGTTCATGGGTGTGCCAAAGACCATTGACAATGACCTGGCATGTACCGACCATACTCCCGGCTTCGGAAGCGCGGCGAAATATATTGCTGCTGCCACAAAGGAGATCATCCGCGACGGTCTCGTCTATGATTATCCCGTTATCACCATCCTGGAGATCATGGGGCGCAACGCGGGATGGCTCACCGCTGCCACCGCTCTGTCCAAGGGCGAGGACTGCGAAGGCGTGGATATGATCTTCCTCCCCGAGGTTCCTTTCGATATCGATAAATTTATGGCCAAGGTAAAGGAGCTCTGTCAGGGACAGAAATCTATTGTGATCGCGGTTTCCGAAGGTATCAAGGTGGCTGACGGCAGATATGTGTTCGAGCTGACAGATCATGTGGAATTCGTGGACGCATTCGGTCACAAGCAGCTCCAGGGTTCCGCGAAATTCCTCTCCGATAAGATCAGCAACGAACTGGGCGTAAAATCCCGTGCCATCGAGCTGAGCACGCTCCAGAGATGCGCTTCCCATATGACCTCCCGGGTGGATATCACAGAGGCTTTCCAGGTAGGCGGCGCTGCGGTGAAAGCCGCTTTCGAGGGCGATACCGGAAAGGTTGTGGTTCTGGAAAGGGTTTCCGAAGATCCTTATATCTGCACCACCAGTACACAGGATGTACATAAGATCGCAAATGTGGAGAAGAAGGTTCCTCTGGAGTGGATCACCGAGGATAATACCTTTGTCAGCGACGAGCTGATCCATTACATCCGTCCCCTGATCCAGGCGGAACTTTCCCCTGTCATGGTAGACGGGCTTCCCAGACATCTGCGTCTGGATCTGTAATAACTGTGCTTTCGCCCCTATCGGAACAGCACAGAAAGCTTTTGTATGGAATTGTGATCTCTTTATCAGTAGTCGGAATATCCAAAAGGATATTCCGGCTTATCTTGTATATGGTTATTGCCTGACCTGAACGAGCCGGAACCGTGTTCTGCCCTTTTGCGCACGATCTCATTGCTAAGTTTCTGGAGCGTGTTTGAATAATGCATTGCGCAGAACAAGACGAACGCCCCGGAGAACGCATTTTTCAAACACTCATTAAAACAGCAATAAAGCTCTAACATGGAATATATGAGAATCAGGAAGGTATTGTGAAATGAGAATTTTAGTGGTAGAGGATGATCTGACCCTGAGTGCCGGGTTGTGCTTTGAACTGGACAACAGCGGCTACATTACAGTGGCCGCCTATAATTGCAGGAAAGCGGAACAGCTGATCCGGGAAGACCGTTTTGACCTGGTCTTACTGGATGTGAATCTGCCGGACGGCAACGGATTTGACCTGTGCCGCACGGTAAAGCAGGTCAGGCCGGAGCTGCCGGTGATCTTTTTGACTGCCAACGACCTGGAACAGAATGTGCTGGACGGTTTCGACCTGGGTGCGGAGGACTATGTGACGAAACCCTTTAACATGCAGATCCTGCTGCGCCGCGTGGAGGTTGCACTGCGAAGAACCGGTAAAGCGGCGGGGGAATCGTCAGGCCGGCGATGGAGCGACGGATTCCTGGTGCTGGATTTCTCCTCCCTGACCGCACAGCGGGGAGAGGAAAAACTGTCCATCACGCCAAATGAATACAAGCTGCTCCGGGCGCTGACGGAAAACGCCGGCAAGATCCTTACCCGGCAGATCCTCCTGGAGAAGCTGTGGGACAGCGGCGGTAATTTTATCGACGACCATACTCTGACCGTGACCATGAACCGACTGCGCTCCAAGATCGAGGATGATGCCCACTCTTACATCCAGACGGTCCGCGGCGTGGGCTACATCTGGAAAGGGGTACCTCGATGAAAAACCAACAATTCCGGATCGTTTACGGCTTTTTGGTGTTGGCGGCTGTGGGTCTTACAGCAGCGCTGATCCGGATGCTGTGGGAGTATGTTCCGAGAGCGTCAGTTCGATATGGCATACTGGCTGTGTGTGCCGGTATTTTTCTGCTGGCCGGATTGTGGGCGGCTTTACAGAGATATCAGATCGGGCAATTTGCAGACGATGTCTGCGAAACCCTGGATACCGCCATTGGAGGCCGCCAGCCGGAGAATTTCCGTCCCTATGAAGATTCCATGACAGCAAAGGTTCAGGGGAAACTGATGCAGTATTATGACATCATGCGTGAGGAACGCCTGCAGAGTCAGAAGGACAAACAGACCCTGCAGAGCCTGGTCAGCGATATTTCCCATCAGGTGAAGACACCCATTGCCAATGTGAAGCTCTATACCGGAATCCTGCAGCGGCAGGAGATATCTGAAGAAAAGAGGGAGCTGTTTCTCCACTCCATGGAGGCCCAGATCGACAAGCTGGACTTCCTGATGCAGTCCCTCATCAAAATGTCCCGTCTGGAAACCGGCACATTTACGCTCAGTCCGGTGGAAGCCCGGCTCATCGACACCATTGCCCAGGCCATGAACACAGTGTGGAGCAAAGCGGAACAAAAGAAGATAGAATTGTCCGTTGTGTGCGGAGCGGAGATCATGGTTCAGCATGACCCCAAGTGGACGGCGGAAGCCATCGGAAACATTCTGGACAACGCCGTGAAGTACACGGGGGCAGGAGGCAAGATAACCATCACTGTGCGCCCGTGGCAGTTCTATACCCGCATTGATATTTCAGATACCGGCATAGGGATCCCCAAGGAGCATTACAATGATGTGTTCCGGCGTTTCTACCGGGAAGAGGAAGTTGCCGCAGAAGAAGGCGTCGGCCTTGGCCTGTATCTGGCCAATGGGATCATCACCCGGCAGAAGGGCTATATCAGCGTGAAGTCCAGGGTGGGAGAAGGAACCACATTTTCGGTGTATCTGCTGAGCTAGTACAACTGGCAGGGAATGAGTGTCCGATGCGGGGTATGGCAATATTACGAGAGCAGAGCGTTCCAAAAGGGGCAATTTGAAAGGGTGCTGTCTTTCCTGAAAGCAAATGGCGAAGATGAAATGGCAGAAATTTATGCATATGGCATACATGATCACGCAAATAAAAAGTATCAGGAAGCCTCTGATTACCCAGAGGAATGGTTCGATGAAACGGAAAGAGTAGACGAATGGATAAGCAATAATGAGAGATACATCTATAAGTGGATGTTTGACTTGATTTTTGAGCATAAAAGCGATGTGTTAAAGATTGGAGAAAATCAGGTCTGAAAATTTAAGCGGTGGGAACACTTTTCCGAAAAGGGAGAAAATAAATCATAAACGAGGGATCGGCCCATGGACATTGTAACAATACATAATCTATACAAGACTTTTGGCAGGGGGGAAAGCGCTGTGCACGCTCTGAACGGCATCGACCTTGCCCTTGAGAAAGGAAAATTTACAGCTATCATCGGTGCATCCGGTTCGGGAAAGACCACTCTGCTCAATATGATCGGCGGACTGGATACCCCGGATGAGGGCGAGATCATAGTGGACGGGGTCCGCTTATCCGGTCTGAAAGAAAAGGAACTGGCGGTTTTCCGCCGCAGTAAGGTGGGGATCGTCTATCAGAGCTTTAACCTGGTTCCCACGCTCACGGTCAAAGAGAATATCCTGTTTCCCCTGAGCCTTGCCGGGACAACACATGATCCGGTCTTCTTTTCTGAGATTGCGGATCTTCTGCATCTGCAGGAGAAGCTGAACGCATATCCGCACGAGCTTTCCGGCGGCGGTCAGCAGCGGGCAGCCATTGCCAGAGCATTGATCGCCAGACCCTCCATTCTGCTGGCGGATGAGCCCACCGGTAATCTGGATTCAAAGAGCGGGCAGAATGTGCTGGGGCTGTTCAAACTGTCGGTAGAAATGTATCACCAGACATTGGTGATGATCACGCACAATCTGGCGATCGCACAGATGGCCGACCGGGTGATCCATATTGAAGACGGCCGTATCTGTGAAAAAGGAACTGTCACGAAATAATTTCTACCTGTGCGGTTGCGATCCAATGGTCTGCCTGCATGCCATTTATGGCAATGCAGGCGGGCCTTTGGATCAGCAACCCACTCCCAAATGAGCAAAACGCGGATGCGCAAGCAGACGCAAAAGCGCGTAAGCGCGAGTTTTGCGAATGTGGGAGTCAGGTTGGATGCTCCTTGGAGCGTCCAACCGCACAGGTGGAATAATTTCCAGATAATTCCCAGCATTTTACAAACACGCTCTAAGGAGAACTGTCCATGCTTGCAAATAACAACCTGAAAGTCTGCCGCACTCTGGTAAAGCGGGACTTCCGGCTTCATCCCGGTAAAAATTGTATTCTGATACTGGCGGCCATTCTGGTCACGGCATTGTATACCTTTGTCTTTCTGTTGGGAGACTCCGTAGAAAATGCTTTTCTGCTCAGCTACCAGTATGCCTATGGTTCAACCAGCCATATACTCTATACCGGTCTGACGGAGCGGCAGGCAGATACGATCGCAGGAAATGCCAATGTAAGAGATACCGTCCGGCTCAGCACCATAGGGCTGCTCACGGATCCGATGCTTGGGCAGCGGTTGGTAAAGCTGGCTGTTGCTGACCGTGCCTATGCGGAAACGGTACTGTCCGTGCCTGACACGGGAAATTTTCCGGAGGGCCCCGGGGAGATCGCCCTGGACGAGTTTACCATGGATTCCCTGGGTATTCCCCATGAATTGGGAACATCGGTGACTTTGCCATGGACCGCCCCTGACGGAAGCGCATATACTTCGGATTTTACGCTATGCGGCTGGTGGGCCAGCTCCACTGTTTTCACCGAAGCCTGTGCATGGATCTCCACTGACACCGCCCGGGAACTGGTTCCCGGCTATCAGGATGAGGTCTGCCATAACGTCACTCTGGGGGTAAATCTGTATCAGCCTGAAGATTTAGACAGGCAGGCTGCCTCCATTCTGGAGGAACAGGGTGTGGCGGGAGTCAGCTTTACAACGAATCTCGCCTTTAACGAAGCGCGGGAGGAACAGGCAAAGCAGCAGGCGATGCCGTTCTACACTCCCACCGTATGGGTGCTGCTGTGCGGCTATCTGATGATCTACTGCATTGTCCATGTGGCGGCGCAGCGGGACACATGGTACTATGCCCGCTTAAAGTCACTGGGAATGAGCCCGCGGCAGATCCGCCGTCTGCTGTTGGAACAGGGCTGTGCCGTCTCTTTTCTGGGCTTTCTGCCCGGATGGGCATTGGGGTTTGGACTGCACTTTCTGATCACCAGCAGGGTGATCGCAGGAATGGAAGAAAATCCTGCGCTGTATTTTCTCTCGTGGCCGCCTTTTGCGGCTGCGGCGCTCTGCACCTTGCTCACCACACTGTCGGCCTACCTGATCCCTACGATCCGGCTGTCCCGCATGACCCCGGTACAGGTATGCAATTCCGCCACGGGCCCTATGCCCCGCCGCAGACGCAGTCCGGATGGCCGTACCACCCTTGCGGGACTGGCGCTGCGCACCACATTAGGCCGGAGCCGGCGGCGCACCGCCCTGTCAGCGCTCTCTCTGTTGCTGGCAATGCTGCTGCTCAGTTCGGTCTGGATACAGTACGGAAGCTTCCGTGAGGATATATACCTGTCTGCGTTCTCTCCGTGGGATTACAGTCTGTCGGACGGTTCGGCATACCTCTCCGTGCAGCGGTATAATGAAAATAATCGCGGCATTACAGAGGAGACCGTGAAGGATCTGCAGGCCCGTCCGGAGGTCACGGCCGTCAGTACCTTAAAAAGCCATGAGGCAGAGCTGACCGCATCTGAGGAACTGCGCCGGCGCATAGCGGATTACTACAACCAGCCCTATGATGAAACCATGACGCTGAAGGAATCTCAGGCAGGCTATCCGGACTGGTGTGCCGGTGTGGATCGTCTGGAGCAGACCGGCGGATACATCGGCCTTATTATGGGACTGGATGGGGCTTATCTGCAATATGTGCTGGATAACTGCCCCTTCACCAGCGGCAGTTATGATGCCGAAGCGTTCGCCTCCGGAGATTATGTTCTGGCTGCGGGCGCTTACCACGAGGGAATCTCCACTCCCATGGAAGGGGAAACCGTAGAGTTGAACGGACACGTCTATACCGTATTGGGATCTGTGATGCATGATAATAGCTATATCCGCGGATCAAACAGCACCCAGGCCTCTTTCCATATTGCGTATCTCCTGCCCATGGAACAATTTGACGCACTGTTCCCGGAGCAGGCCTATCGTCAGCTGGCGATTGATATTGATCCGGCGCAGCAGGCCGCCTTTGAAGCCTACCTGGACCATTATGAGCAAGGCCTGAACCGAGGCGTGGGGATCACCCGGCGCAGCGAATATGTATCGAATTTCAACGCCGCGAGGCTGAATGAGGTGCTGCCGGATCTGGTAGTCGCCCTGGTGCTGCTTGGAACCGCTCTCATCAATTTTGCGAATATGCTGTTAGTCAAGACAGTCAGCCGGAGATCAGAGTTTGCGGTTTATGAAAGCCTGGGAATGACCGCTTCCCAACTGCGTCTTCTGATGCTTCTTGAGGGAAGCTTCCACGGGGCGCTGATGCTGCTTCTGATCGTGCCGGCGGTGGTATTTTTCTCGGCAGCTGTGATGCCTGCCGTGATAGAGGCCGTGGGTTCCTGGTGCTCTGTCTATCGTTTCTCCCTGCTGCCTCTGTGGGCGGTGCTGCCGGTCATCCTGCTTCTGGCTGTAACAGTGCCGCTGATCTGCCTGCGGTTTCTGACAAAAGGCAGCCTGACCGAGCGGATGGAGCACTATTAAAAGTTATACTGCTTAACGATTTCACTTGCCGTGAAACCAGAACGCATAACGCTGACCGGTTTCATCGCATGATCACATCAGGCAGTATTCAGCGTTATGCAGTATATTTATTAACAGCTCCTAAGTTACAAAAATATACCTTTCCTGTACCTGAAATGAGACATTGGTCTGATAGAATGAACTCATCAAAAGGAGCATCGCTCCGGAGTGTACAAGGAGGAACTACTTATGGAAACTATCCTGCAGACCGTCGGTCTCAAAAAATATTACGGCAAAGGCGAAACACTGGTGAAGGCACTGGACGGCATAGACCTGGAAATTGAGAGAGGAAAATTTACGGCCATCATCGGCACATCCGGATCCGGAAAATCCACCCTTCTGAATATGCTGGGCGGCCTGGATACTCCCAGCGAGGGCAGTATAAAGGTCGGAGGCACAGAGCTTGCCAGACTGAACAGCGAGCAGGCTACCATTTTCCGCCGCAAGCAGATCGGCTTCATATTCCAGAATTACAATCTGATCCCGGTTCTCAGCGTTTGGGAAAATATTATTTTCCCCATTACCCTGGATGGTCGTAAACCCGATGAGAAATTCATCATGCAGGTAGTCCGGCTGCTTGGTCTGGAAAAGAAGCTGGACAGTCTGCCGAACAATCTCTCCGGGGGTCAGCAGCAGCGTGTGGCCATAGCCCGGGCCCTTGCCAACAAGCCTTCCATCATTCTGGCCGATGAGCCCACCGGCAACCTGGATACCAGGACCAGCGATGATGTGATCGGTCTGCTGAAGATGACCGGCAGGGAATTCAGCCAGACCATTGTGATGATCACCCATAACCCGGAAATCGCACAGATGGCAGACCGTATCATTCGGATCGAGGACGGCCGCATCGCGGCACAGTAAGGAGGTGAGTTTTGTGATCAGAAGCATAAATCAGAAAAGATTCAACCCGGTCAGGACGATCAGCCGAAAAACCTTCCGCAAAAATAAAGCCCGTAATCTGGTAGCCGTTCTGGCGATCCTGATGACCACCCTCATGTTCACCACATTGTTTACCCTGGCCCGGAGCATGAGCGCGAACCTGATCAGAATGACCTTCCGTCAGACCGGCTATGATGCCCAGGTAAGCTGTAAGTCCATCACCCCCGAACAGGCGGAAAAGCTGGCTTCTCATCCGGATGTGAAGGAACTGGGACAGAGTATCGTGCTTGGCCTGGCCGAAAACAGTAAACTGGGCGGTCGGCAGGTGGAGATCCGCTGGGCAGATGACAGCTACGCGGCCCACAGCTTTGCCGCCCCCACAACCGGCAGGATGCCCCAGTCTGCCGATGAAGTGGCGTTGGACACGATCGCCCTGGATCGTCTGGGCATTCCTCATGAGATCGGTCAGAGGGTTACTCTGGAATGGCGGAAAGACAGTTCGGATCCCGGCGCCGAGCCTGTACAGGCGGTGTTTACACTCTGCGGCTTCTGGGAGGGCAATCAGTCCGGCTATGCCAGTATGGCATGGGTCAGCCGGGAATATGCCGATGCCGAGACTCAGGGGCAGCTCTCCGCGGGGAACAGTATTTTGGGTTTGTATATGGTACAGGTCAGTCTGTACAGCGACAGCAACATCGAAGGGGCCATGGATCGGATCCTGTCCGATACCGGACTGGATGGTCTGGAGTACGGTGTCAATCTGGCCTATTCTCCGGAGATGGGCGCCACGGCGATCCAGGAGACTCTCCCCATGTACCTGGGCATGGTGCTGGTCTTTCTTGCGGGCTATCTCATCATTTATAACATTTTCCAGATCAGTGTCACTGCCGATGTGCAATTCTACGGAAAGTTAAAGACTCTCGGCACCACAGACCGGCAGATCAGGAAGCTGATCTATGGGCAGGCAGGCCGCCTGTGCATGATCGGAATTCCTGTGGGGCTTGTATCGGGCTGGCTGCTGGGTATCGTGCTTGTACCGGCCTTTACCGGGATTTTGGAGGGCGGCGGTGCCGTGTCCGCCGATCCGCTGATCTTTATCGGCTCGGCAGTTTTTGCCTGGCTTACGGTGCTCATTTCCTGCCTGCGCCCGGCGCGTCTGGCCGGAAAAGTGTCCCCTGTGGAGGCCTTGCGGATGAACGATACGGATACCTCCGGCAGGAAAAAGACCAAGCGCAGCCATACGGGGGAGTCGCTGGCAGGCATGGCCTGGGAGAATCTCGGACGTAACAGGAAACGCACTGTCACAGTGATCTGTTCGCTGACTCTGGGACTTGTGCTGCTCAGCTGCTTTTACGCAAAGAATGCGGCCTTTGATATGGAGAAGTATCTGGCTGACCTGACCATTGCCGACTTTGAACTGGCAGATGCCACCAACGATGACTATATCCGGGGTTATGATCCCCGAGGCGCCACACTGGGAGAAGATCTGGTGCAGGAGCTGGAAAGCATGGAGGGCGTGGAAGCTGCAGGACACCAGTATTCCCACCAGTTTATCTGGCAGTTCGATGATCAGACCGCTGAGAACCTGAAAGGCTTCTATACCGATGCTGTACTGGCTGACTGGGCCCGCTACGATCCGGAGGGCGCAGAGCGCTTTCACCATGCAGTGGATACCCGGGAGATGAACGCAGTGGTGTTGGGACTGGACGGCATTCCTCTGGACGCCATCACCCAGCCCCGCTATATCCTGGAGGGTAGCTTTATCCCGGATGCCTTTTCCGGCGGAGACTATGTTCTGGCCATCGGTCCGGCGATCGGGGAAGGGATGGAGTATCCTGTTCTTCCCGTCCCGTCCGTGGGCAGCACAGTTACGCTGGAAGGCCGGGACTATACGGTCATGGCCATCGTCTTTCCGCGGGAATCGGTTGACGGCGGTGCATCGGAAGCGGGGGCTCCGGATGCCATGGAGCAGCATTTCATTCTGCCCGCCGAAACCTTCCGACAGAACTGGCCGGAAAATACCCTGCGCAAACTGTTTCTGAATGTGGACGACGCCCATATTGACACGGTGCAGCGCTGGCTGGATGACTATACCGCCGCGGTGGATACCAGCCTGCCGGTTATCTCCCGTCAGTCCAAGGCACAGCAGTATGAGGCCGAAACCCGCTCCGCCGCCGTTATGGGCAACACCATCAGCGTGGTCATCGCTCTGGTGGGTGTACTGAACTTTATCAATTCCATGGTCACAGCGATCGTTTCCCGCAGACGTGAGTTTGCCATGATCCAGAGCGTGGGCATGACCAGGAGACAGCTTTGCAG
>JAIEKC010000522.1:0-10966 GCA_029064505.1 Acetatifactor sp. | reverse complement strand
CCATATGCGTCAGCAGCGGGGAAGACTTTGCTGATCTTGTGTGTGCGCACGAATATCAGGAGGGTGACAGGATCGTTCTGGAAACCTCGGATAAAAATATTTATGTGAACTGGCAGGTAGATGATGCATTGGGTTCCGCATTTGTCTATGTAACGGATAACGTATCCTACCACGTACCTTTTGGGGAGAAGCGTATCTGCTATTCTCCCAAGGTTTTTTCAGGAAACAGGCATTATATCTATGCGGAGACGGCAAGGGAGGATGAGATCAGAGCATATAGGAATCTGGCGCTGAACCCTGCGGATCAGCATTGCGATGTCCCCTGCTTTCCCCATGCCACAGCAAATGTGGAGACCAGAGGGGAATCCATATTCGCGGCAAAGAATGCCATTGACGGCGTGAGGGCGAATCTCTCTCACGGACAGTGGCCTTACGAATCCTGGGGGATCAACCGGAAGGATGACGCGGCTATGAAGGTGGAATTCGGAAGAAGAGTCAGGACGGACAAAGTAGTACTCTATACCCGTTCCGATTTCCCTCATGATAACTGGTGGACACAGGTTACCCTGAATTTCTCGGATGGAAGTTCACAGGAGTTCTCCCTGGAAAAGTCCACGAAGGCGCATGTACTTACTTTTCCTGAAAAGGAAATTACCTGGATAGAACTTTGTAAACTGATAAAGGCAGACGATCCGTCACCTTTCCCGGCGCTGAGCCAGATCGAGGTATACGGATATAATGCGGAATAGATGGGAGGCAATATATGAAATCAGCACATAAAAAAGCCATTGCCGGTAAAGTGATCGTATATGTTATTTTGATTTTGATCGCTCTTATTATGGTGATTCCGTTTCTTTGGATGCTTTCCGCGTCGATCAAGAGCGACAGGGAAGTATTCCAGATGAATCCCTTTGTATGGATTCCGGAAAGCCCCAAGTGGAGTAATTATGCGGATATCTGGACGAAGATTCCTTTTTTGAAATTTGTGGAAAATACGGTGTTTCTGACCATTGTGGTTACACTACTGCAGCTTTTGACCAGCAGCTTCGCGGCATATTCCTTTGCAAAGCTGCACTTCCGTTATAAGAACGGATTGTTCCTTGCCTATATTGCAACCATTGCAATGCCTTGGCAGGTGTATATGGTGCCGCAGTTCATCATGATGAGAAAAATGGGATTGAACGACAAGCTGCTTGCTATCATCTGCCTGCAGGCGTTCTCCGCCTTCGGTGTATTCATGATGAAGCAATTCTATGAAGGCATTCCCGACGATCTCTGTGAAGCGGCGAGGATTGACGGTATGAGCGAGTACAGGATCTATGCAAGTATTATGTTGCCGCTGTCAAAGCCGGCGCTGTCTACCTTGACGATCTTTACCTTTGTGGCAACCTGGAATGACTACCTTGGTCCCCTGATCTATTTAAAGACGCAGGAGAAGAAGACCATTCAGCTGGGTCTGAAAATGTTTATCAGTCAATACTCCTCTGATTACGGTCTGATCATGGCAGGTTCTGTGTTGTCATTGATCCCGGTATTGATCGTGTTCCTGATCCTGCAGAAGTACTTTGTGGAAGGCGTTGCGTCCACAGGATTGAAGGGTTGAGAGACCTGGGACCCACATCGAAAAATTGCGGAAGCGTAATATGACGGAAAGGCGGATTGATATGGGTATTACATTTGAAGGATATCCCGAAATTGCGAAGGAGGAAATAACGCAGGCACTGGAGTTCTGTAACAGGCAGATCCTTCATGTTCTGCCGGAATTTACAGATAAGTTCCAGCAGGCATACAGTGTGAACGGTTTTTATCCTCCCATTGAGAACAATTACTGGACCTGCGGATTCTGGACCGGTGAGGTGTGGCTTGCCTATGAGTTTTCTGGAGACGAACGGCTGAAGAATGCGGGCGAGGTACAGGTAAAGAGCTTTTTGAACCGTATTGACAACAAGATTGAGGTGGATCATCACGATATGGGATTCCTTTACTCTCCTTCCTGTGTGGCAGCGTATAAGCTGATCGGCAGCAAAGAGGGTAAGGAGGCGGCGATCAAAGCGGCGAATCAGCTGATCACCCGGTATCATCCGGTGGGCGAGTTTATTCAGGCATGGGGGCCTATGGACGCTCCGGAGAATTACCGTCTGATCATAGACTGTCTGCTGAATCTGCCCCTGCTGTATTGGGCATCTGAGGAAACCGGTGACAGTAAGTACCGCGATATTGCGGAAAAGCATATCCATACGGCGGTGGCAAATGTGATCCGCGAAGATTATTCCACATGGCATACCTTCTTCTTTGATATGGAGACCGGGGCGCCTGACCATGGTGCCACCTGCCAGGGCTATCGGGACGGTTCCGCGTGGGCCAGAGGCCAGGCCTGGGGGGTGTATGGTATGGCTTTGGCATATAAGTACACCGGCAGGAAAGAGTACATTGAACTGTTCCGCCGTGTGACAGAGTACTTCTTAGAGCATCTTCCGAAGGATCTGGTTCCTTACTGGGATCTGGAATTCACGGACGGGGACGACCAGCCCAGAGATTCTTCCTCCGCCTCCATTGCGGCCTGCGGTATGTTGGAGATGGGCAAGTATCTGGACGCGGAAGAGGCAGAGCATTACAGAAAGATTGCTTCCCGCATCATGAAGTCTGTATATGACAATTATGCGGTGAAGGATACGGAAATTTCCAATGGGCTGGTGCTGCACAGCACATATTCCAATCATTCTCCCTATAACACCTGCAATCATTACGGTGTGGACGAGTGCAATTCCTGGGGCGATTATTTCTACATGGAAGCGCTGACCAGAATGAGCAGGGATTGGGAACTGTACTGGTAAATAGTAACAAAACATAAAAACGGTGTGGCTCTTGTATAAGAACCACATCGTTTTTCTATGGAAAAAAGCGGTAAATTATGTTATACTTATCCCTGCGTTTTAACAACAGGAAGTCAGGGAGAAGGAGAACATTAATGTTGTTGGCATTTTTAAGCTGGATATGGATCGGTATTGCCGCTTTTTTATGCGGATTTGCGGTATTGAGATGTTTTTTTCCTCAGAAATCTGCAGATGAGCGAAGGGTTGACTTGTATTTAATGGCGGGTTTATGTGTGCTGACTGTATATGCACAGTTTTTCAGCCTGTTTTACAAAGTGGGAGGGGCATCAACGGGTGTTCTTATGGTTGGCTGTCTGGCAGTTATTTTTCTCTTTTGGAGAAAACTCAGGAATTATTGCAGAGAGCAGATTCGGAGAGTAAAGTGGTATTGGCTGCTTATCTTTATTATGTTGGCGGGAATCATCCTTGTATTAACGATACAATACACATTTCATTCGGATACAGATGGCTATCATGCGCCGAGTATCCGGTGGATCGAGGAGTATGGCGTGGCATGCGGGGTGGGTAATCTGCATCATCGTCTTGCTTACAACAGTGCTTTCTTCTGCTTACAGGCTCTGTTCAGCATGAAATTTGCAGTAAATCAGTCTCTGCATACGATGAATGGGTTTATTGCATTTATAATGGTCTGTTTTGCTGTAAGAAATCTGAGTGTGTTTAAAAAAGGGGAAAAAATAAAAAGCTCTGACCTGCTTAAGCTGTGCCTCATATTTTATTTATGCATTTTCGAAAACAGATGGCAGATTTCATCACCGGGTTCGGATATTTCTGCATTGAGTATGGTCTTATATATAAGCGCAAAATGGTGTGAATTATGTGAAAAAGACTGTGAGGATGTGCGGGAGTATGGAATCCTTTGCCTATTGGCTGTATGGACTGTGACTTTAAAGCTTTCAGCTGCCATGATCGTACTGCTTGCGATCTGGCCCGGCATTCAGTTGATCCGTCGTAGGGACTGGAAGCAGATCATTTTATTTTTGGCGGCGGGGATGATCATTGTGTTGCCTTTTCTGGCGCGGAACGTTATCATATCGGGTTACCTCGTATATCCCTATGCGTCTGTGGATATTTTTGATGTGGATTGGAAAATGCCGTTATCTGCAGTGACGGGTGACAGCAGGGAAATTAAGGCATGGGGCAGAGGAATGACGGATGTGGAAAATTATGATGCGCCTTTTTCCGTATGGTTTCCTCTTTGGTTTCAGAATATAAAGGCCGGTTATAAAGCTGCATTCATATGTAATATATTTTGTGCTTTCTATATGGTAATATATGGGTTGAACTGTCTGCGGCAAAAGAAAAATCTGCCGGAGATCAATCTGATGATGGTCAGTATGGCCGGTTTTGCTTTTTGGTTCATGTCGGCGCCGTTGATCCGATATGGAGTGGTTTATATGCTGATACCTCCGGCATTATTGGCAGGGAAAATTTTTGCGGGGTGGAAATATGATCGGGCGGGGAAAGTCGGGGCCGTCGCCGTCCTTGCGGCAGGACTGCTGCTGTTACTGAAGACGGCGTCGTTTTATGGTACGATTCCCTGGAAAAGGCCTGTGGAGTATTCGTATCATGAGACGGATCAGATGGAGCTGGACGGTATGATAATATATGTACCGCAACCGCCTGATGATACGGTGGGATATCAGTTTTTCCCATCGACACAGTATGCATGGGTGCTTGAACGTATAGAACTTCGCACAGGGAGTCTTGATGGCGGATTTCGTACAAGGGAAGAATATAAGGAAGCGGAATGGAAATGATCCCGGCGGATCAGAGAGACAGCTGTGATTGCCGGTAGAAAGTCTGTGGCGTATAAAAGGAGAAGGGAATGTTGAAAGGGAAGTGGAAAGAGAGTTTCCGTCTGGAACATATTATTATTTTAATGTTGGGTATTTTGGCAGTCTTTGGAACTCTTTACAGGACGGGGACTGTTACTTCCGGATTTCATATGCTGGATGACCATGAGCTGATCCGTTTCAATCTGGTTTTCACGGAGAGCAATGCTTCTTTGGGGGATACTGTCAGATCGGCTGTTGTCAATGATTTTGGAGGAGGAAGATATCGGCCGCTGTATTGGGTGGAGAGAGTAACGGGAAGTAAGCTTTTTGGCGATGAATTGACCCTTTGGAACTATTATACGGCCATAAAGGGATTTCTGACTTTCTATTTTCTGTATTACACAGCCAGATACCTGAAATATAACAGGATCATTTCTCTTTTGTTTGTTGGCATCATAATTTTTGGCAGGCAGTTTACACCGTGGTTCCGCAGTGCGAATCAGGAAAGCACAGGTCTGTTATTGTGTGCGTTCACTCTGTTTTTTATTGCTAGACAGTATTATTACGAAAAGTACAATAGCCTGTCATATAATTTTTTCATACTGGCGGGAGCATTACTTTGCGGGTTGATAAAAGAGAGCTTCACTCTGTTTATGCCGGTGTTCGCGGCCCTGAAGTTCTGGCTGGAATATTGTCAGAAAGGAAAATTCGTACAGTGCCTGAAAGAAAATGCGGTAGTTTATGCTGTGATCGTCCTGTCCACACTGTTCAATGTGGGGATGATTCTCTTTTATGTGGGCCTGGATCGTGTGGTTTATGCGGGGTTTCATGAGGAAACCTCTTTGGCTGAATACTGGTCCGGTATTGTGTACAGTTTAAAATTTAATCTGGGGAGCTATACGATAGCCGGTGGAGTGCTTTTGTTTGCAGTTGCCATGTATTTCTTTGAAATCCCCAAGGAGCGGCGTAAGGAATATCTTGGTTTTACGGCAATCGGAGCGTATGTGATGGCAACCCAGCTGGTTGCCCATGCAAAGAGCCTGATGTGGGAGCGTTATATCATCCCCTGGATTGTGGGCTACGCATTTTTGTTCGTATTGTCAGGTTACCGTATTTTCGAAAAGAGCAGGTGGAGACAGTATCTCTATATAGCGGTTTTGGCAATATTGTTTATGACCGAAGCGCCGAAAGCATACCGGATGTCTGAGGATTATGCTTATACAGGGCAAATGTTGAGACTGTATTTTCAGAATATATTGGATAATACGGAGGCGGACAGCCGGATCGTGTGCGCCTTTCGTGACGGGGAAATCAGTCTGGCCACAGAGTGCTGGCTGGAAGTACACGAGCGTACTCAGGTATACTCGTATGACACTGTTACGGGTGAATTTGTGAATAAGGTGCAGTTGAAAGGCACTGTGCCGGAGAGTTATTCATGGGAACAGGCAAGGGTAGTTGTATGCTACAGTGACCAGGTTGAAGAGATAATATCATTGCTGGGGCTTACGGAGGAAAGCCAATATAGTGTAAGTGAATACATCGGCTACAGTGTGATTTCCGGTTTATAGTGTAGTCATAAAAGTTTTGCAGTGGAGGATTTGGTTTGGAGTTTACAGGTAACAGAAGAAAAAAGCAACAATTTATATTCAGCTATATCACATTCATGCTCAACGGCATGCTGGCATTGTCGATCGGTTCTCTGTTACCCTTTATCCGCGAGGCAAGAGGCTTGGAGTATACTTTTTGCGGGCTTCTGGTGAGTCTGCATTCCGTGGGAAATCTGATTTCCAGCTTTTTTGCGGGAGCGTTGGCGGTGAAGGTGGGCAGAAAGAGGAGCATCCTTTTCTTTAATGCCTTCTATGCCATCTCTTATCTGCTGATTCTGTCCGGTGGCAGCCCGGTTTGTCTGGTTGCAGCGTTTTTGCTGACAGGGTTGACCAGAGGGGCTACCAGTAATTTCAGCAACATGACGATCAATAATCTGGCACCCGGTCAGGCATGGATTCTCAACGGCCTGCATGCCATGTTTTCCATTGGAGCGTTTCTTTTTCCCATTCTGTTGACTGTACTTACGGCAGGTTCTGCCGAGCGATGGCGGTTGGCCTGTTGTTTTATGTTGGTTATGGGGATTCTGAGCTGGATCCTTTACAGTGTGATGCCGGTAGATGAGATGCTGCGGCCGGAGAAAACAGGAAAAGTCAGCGCAGATAAGGCAGATGGGAGTGGAAAGTGGAAAAACAGAGAGGACAGAAGTAAAGGGGAAGAAAATCCGGAAAGCGAAAACGGGAGGAAAAGAGGTCAGGCGGGCTTTTGGGGAGAACCTGTATTTTTTCTGTGTACGGCGACATTGTTCTTTTACCTTTGCGTAGAGCAGGGAGTCATTGGGTGGCTGGTTACCTATTTTAAGGATACCGGGCTGCTGAGTGCGTCACTGTCCCAGATCATGGCGAGCGTTCAATGGATCATGATTCTTGCAGGGCGGCTGACTACGGCTTATCTGTCTACCAGACTGGATAAGACAAAGCTGTTGCGTGTTATGGGTGTGAGTCTGATCTTATTTTTTATTGTGCTGATCACGGGGCGGACAACACCTCAGATTGTTATCGGTATCATGGGCTTTGGCTATAGTATGGCTGGGATTTATCCCACCACTGTTTCCTTTGCCGGGAAACTGATCCGACAGTATCCTCTGTCATGGAGCTTTATGCTGACTATGGCCAGCCTGGGCTCTATATTGATGCCCTCCGTTATCGGCAGGATTGCAGAGAGTGCGGGTATTTTTTATGGAATGAGTTCCATTGTGGTGGTGATCGTAATTGATATGGCACTGATCGTCGGGCTGACCGCTTATATGAAGCGCATGGAGGCGGACTCAGGCGTATGACCATACATGGGAATTCAAACACGGTAGGAGAATGGAGATTCGGATGGAAATACTGGATATTGTAGATGAACAGGGGAATCCTACAGGACAGACTGTGGAACGGGAAAAGGCTCACAGGGAGGGGATTCGTCACAGGTCTTCTCATGTATGGCTGTTGCGCAGACGCGGGGGGAAGGTGGAGATTCTGCTGCAGAAACGCAGTCACAGCAAGGATTCTTTTCCGGGCTGTTACGACATCTCCAGTGCAGGACACATTCCGGCAGGGGTGGATTATATCTCATCAGCTTTGAGAGAACTCCGGGAGGAACTGGGTGTGGAGGCGGAAGGTTCCGAACTGCGATATTGCGGGAAAAGGTTCATTTATTATGAGGAAATGTTTTATGGAGAAACATTTATAGACAGGCAGGTCAGCAATATTTATATTCTGTGGCTTGACCGTGAGGCGGAGGATTTTATTCTGCAGGAAGAGGAAGTGGAGGAGGTAAGGTGGTTTGAGTTTGAGGAGTGTGTGGAGCTGGTGCGGCAGAACCGGCTTCCCCATTGCATTATGATGGAAGAACTGGAGATGCTGCAGAGAGGGATTACGGCAGAATAGCGGAAAAGTATCCGTGCGGACGGAATGGTGGTGCGGATGAGGGGAGGTATGCCACGGTTGCTGCTCATAGTAACCTTGCTGTAAGTTTATATGGGAACTGGAAAACATATATAATTGAAAAATGACACATATCATGTTATCATAGATACACATAAACTAATAAATGAAGTTATCGTATCTATGGGGATGGTATTATGAAGATTGAACGAGTGGATGAAAGAACCGTAAAATGCTTTCTGTCTAATGAAGAGCTGGAAGAGTATGATATTGATTATAAAGACTTTATTCTGCGCAGCGAGAAGGCGAAGGAAGTGGTGCAGGAGATCATCGAGCAGGCGGAGGAGCAGGTGGGATATAAACCGCCCAGATTTGCCTTTGATCTGCAGATCATGATGCTGCCGGATCAGGGACTTTTGCTGACCTTTTCGGAAAAAGATGCTGACTACAGAGACGGGGAGCAGCTGATCGAGTGTCTCAAGGAAATGAAACAGATTCTGGACAGAGCCAAAGATAAGATCGGGATGGCTGCGGCGGAGAGCGGCAGCGGGGAGGCCGTTTCCGAACAGCCCAAGCGGCAGCCGGTGCAGCGCCCGGACTTTGCGGTCTTTTCTTTCTCTGTGCTGACCAATGTAATGAGTTATGCGGCCGCGATTCCCTCAAATTTAAGGATGGACAGCGAGCTGTATGAGATGGACGGGAATTACTTTCTTTTTCTCAGAAAGGGATATGCTTCCTATGAGCGCTTCAGCAGGGCATGTGTTCAGGCAATGGAGTTCGGCAGTCTTTACACTGCGGATGAGGATAAGACAATGTCCATTAAGGAACATGGAACCTGCCTGATTGAAGCAAAGGCATTGAGGAAATTGCGTGGTTAGGAACTGCCGGTAAGTTATTTCGGGACAGTTTCTTAGTGTGAGTTGACAGGAAACCTTTCAATGGGTCATATCGCCCAGAGAAGGTTTCCTGATATTATTTTGGGATGTGATCCCGGAAGCATGAACCGGAATTTATAACGAAAGTGCCATGCATTCCGATGCACTGCCATAAATAGAAAGTAAGGCAATAAGGAGAATTGCCCGGGAGCTTCGTTGATGCACACAACCTGCATAGAACATGCAGGTTGGCGCACAGCTGTCTTGCAAAACCGCAAAGGGATGCGGTTTTGACTGCGCGGTTTCCGCAGGAGAGATACAGGACTTTCATAGCAATATTTTCACTGCGGTTCCGTAAGCGATAACTTCCGCGGCACCCGACATAACGGAGGAAGTACCGTAACGGACATTGATAACGGCGTCAGCCCCCAATTCCTGCGCTTCATCCACCATTCGTTTCACGGCAATCTGCCTTGCTTCGTTGAGCATCTGGGTATAACCTGCCAGTTCGCCGCCCACCAGAGTTTTCATGGCGGCCATAAAATCACGTCCTACATTTTTCGTGTGGACAACGGTTCCCTTTACGATGCCCAGGGCCTCTATCTCTTTTCCCGGAATATGATCAATATTTAGAAGCTTCATCTAATTCTCCTCCTTCAATCTCTTTTATACGTTCCCTTAATGCGGTAAGTGTGCCGATAATGCCAAGAAGCGGTATGGCGAGTAATATTGCCAGTATCGGCAGAGGTATTGCATCTCCGGAATCTACAACGGCAGCCCACAGGATGATTCCCAGAAACATTGCCATAAATAAAATTGCAAACAGTGCGCCTGTAAAAGCGTCTTTCTTTCTCCGGCGTTTATCCTTTCTTTGGATATCCATAAATTTAGTACCTCCCTTCTCAAGATCTTCCATTTCCGTAAGCAGCTCCTGTGTCTGCAGATTGCTCAGTGTGGTGTCCTCTGACAACAGTCTGTGACAGAATTTCACATTTGCCTCCAGATTCTTCTGTTTTCTGTCCAGAACGATCAGATGTCTGCGGAGACAATCTTCCAAAGTGAAACTTCCCGACTGTAACCGACGGATTTCTTCCAGCGGAATATCCAGCTTTCGGAGCAGTTTGATTTGCCGCAATGTCTCCAGATCCGTTTCGGAATAGTCTCTATACCCGTTGCTTAGATTACGGGAAGGATTCAGCAGACCTTCCTGCTCGTAAAAGCGGATGTTCTTCTTGGTGATGCCTATGGTCTGTTCTACTTCGTTGATCTTCATAACAATCTCCATGCCTGTGTTACTGACTGCTTACAAGGTTACACTACACCTTCCATGAGGTGGAAGGTCAAGGAATTTTTCATATTTTCTTTCATATTTTTGTGAACTGGTAATAAACTGCATGTTTTATATAATTTACATTTGATTTTTGAGTATAATAATTCTTTCCATGTCTTCCGGTAAGGATGCGGAAAAATCCATTTCCTGTTCTGTAACAGGATGGGTAAAGGTCAATCGGCAGGAGTGAAGAGCCTGCCCGGAGAGATATTCCATATCCGGATTATAGGGACGGTCCCCGATTAGAGGGTATCCCCATATTGAGCCGGTGATTCATAAAAACAGGCAGACCATTCCGGAGTACACTCTCAGGACGCTTCTTAAGCTCAGTCATGTTTTGGACAGAGTAACCTTTGAACTTCAGGAATTGCTTTACGGTAAAGCTTTGTTCCGAATCTTTGATTGTATATGTTAAACTTCGTTCCATAAGATGTATTCACCTGGTGTTCTATGAGGACTGGTTATATCAAAATAATTCAATCAGCACTAAATATATGCAGAGATGAGCAAACAGGCTCATTTGATTCTGCCTTTGTGGATATTATATCATGTCAGCAGGAAATCAAGCGGCTGCGAAGCAGACATTTGATTTCACCTGACATGATAACGAAAGAAT
>JAIEKC010000521.1:0-2811 GCA_029064505.1 Acetatifactor sp. | reverse complement strand
CTATAATTACGAAGGGCTTTCCGACCAGGAGGTGCCGGACTATATCTGCCATAAGCTGGAGCTTGCCGGAGGAAGCCAGAGTATCCTGGAGGGAGGTGCACTGAGCGCGGTCCGCGGTTACAGCGAGGGGAACGCAAGAAAGATTGATAACCTGATGACGGATGCGCTGACAATAGGCGCTCAGCAGGAGCAGCACTGTATCAGCGCTGAAATCGTCATGGCGGCAGCAAACAACCAGGCTCTGACATAAGAGTGATACGACAAGATGAATAAAACAGCGGCGGAATCGTGATTTGGAGATGCGATTCCGCCGCTGTTTCTGTTTGGGTGGATAAAATAATGTTCTGTTGGTGGCGACCAGAATTCGCTGTTCAACACCTGAACACCATCTTCCAACCACTCTATCTGATAGACTCCTCTTGCACCATCGTTTGCCACATCCGCCATGAAAGAGGCTCTGTAATGCCTGCGGGGTGTTTCACCTTCGGGCACAATTTCGAAAAGCGTCACCTCAAGCCGGTCACTTCCAAATGGAAAACCAGGCTCTCCAACCTCCGTTATCATCAGCGTGTAACCGCCGTCTGGGGATGTTTCCCTGAACAGTTCAGTTTCCTCCGTCCCAGTAGCCAACATAAGGTCATAAAAATCCTGGCTATTCCACGGCTGCTCTACCTCCTCGGTATCCCTCGTTGGACGCGTGATTACTCCAAAGATAAGAATTGCTGTCTCAATAGCCAACAATACCATTAATAATTTTTTTTCATCACAAATCCTCCTGTCTAATACAATGAGTGCAACTTCTGCGATCTTATGCAAGTGCCATCAAAAAGAGTTCTTTATTACAGCCTTTCGCTTACTGCTTACAATTCCCGGTAAACATAGTTTGCAAAAGCATTACAGCATGCCTCCACAACTTCCTCAGACGGATTTTTCCCCAAATACATAACAATCAGACTATTGTTTTCTTCCATCAGGGTTTTCACTCTCTCCTTTATGAAAGGCAGGAATTCCGTACATTCGAGATCCTCAATGATGTATCTGAATCTGTCATTCGCATAATAAACATAATAATCAATAAGAGCCTAAGAAAACGAGTGTTCTGGCGATTCCGATTCCGAAACCAGTTGGGCGATTTTTTATAGCATCCGCATCACCGCACATGTCTTCATATGCGAACTGTGTTCCAATTCCTCCCACAAAAGCATCAGCCACGCTTTGACAGTCTCCGCCATTTTCTCTCAATTCGTCTTCCACATCCTTCATGGAAGATGTCAGATCACCAGCCCAGCCAACCCAGGAATTGGGGACTGAGGTAAGTTTGAAATATGCTTCCGCAGTGGCTGCCATATGTTTTAAATCAATCACCCCTTTACTCCCATCGGAAATTAAAACCTGTCCATCAATCCGCATGTAAATAGATAAATCATCATACAGATTATGATAACTTCCTTCCTCCTGGCTTTTTTCCTGCACAAAACCAATATAGTCATTGTTGATCTCGCTGAGCAATCCCACAATCCAAATCATCGATGTATATGCGATGCTTCTTAGAAAATTGGTGACACCTGCTGCAAGTATTGTCGATGAGAAATATGGATCAGGATTCTCCTCTGTCGCATAACGCTGAGTGTACCATTCCACATACAATTCTTCCAGTTTTTTAATCAGCGGGATAACATCTGCTATTGTAGGGATTGCAGGGATTGCAGGAATTGCCGGCTTTGGCGGCTGAACATAGATATAATCCTCTAACGCCTTAACGGGATCATATCTTCCCGAATATGCATCCTTATCAATTGCCCAATCCCCATCAACAGTAGTTTCCATGCTGATTTCCGCGTATTGATCAAAGTTCCAGTTTGAAGGAATTTTAAATCCCATATTGCCGCTGTATCCTGTTGACATATCGCTTACAAAGCATGTTACCGCATACCCCGCTTCACACACCTGGGCACAGACATTTCTTGTCACATATATACCAATCAGGAATAATGGGTCAATTGATTCCGAAAGTGCCTTGAAATATGGCAGGACATATTTTGTTATCTGTGCTGAAGTGGCATCCAGATCCACTGCAAAGTAAAGCACATTACCCTCTGGAATTCCAAACCTACGAGCAGCCTTAACTGCATTCTTGGCATCCCTCTTACCTCTTTTATCCGTGAAATACGAAGCACTGGTTGAAGACTCCTGGAAAATCGGAAAAAAGTTCAGACCATTTTGCAAAATTCTCCGTGGTTCATCATCCCTCAGCACCTTGAAATCCGTACCTGTAAGATAACGTCCAACAGTATTATAACCCTTGCTTTTCAACTCCGCTGCGCGGCTGGATGTTATCTCAAAGCGAGTATCACATGCAGTACACGCTCTGTCCGGATTGCCTTTGCTCAACAGCAGGGACATCCATGTATCAATATCAGCCTTTCCTGTCACCCTCAGTTTCAGGTCATCCTGAAACACCCTGATCTTATCCGCCAATGGCACGTCCCATCCATCACTATATATATCGGCTTCATAGCCATTACAACGCAATGCATATCTTACCAGGGAAGTAAGATCCTTCGCCGCCATCGCGGACAGCTTTCCCATGTCATCCGGCAGTGTGGGGCATGCTGCTTTTGTCTGGTTACCAAAAGCCCCGTCAGCAGTCAGTCCCAATGTTGCCTGTAGCATGATGATCAGGTTCCTGTTCATTTCACGTCCATACAATCCATCGCAGGGGGCTAACCCGATCATGCTTTCATATTTCCGGTTAAGCAGCCGCTGGATATACCTGATCTCTGATGAGCCGGTTGATACGAGCCTGTACTG
>JAIEKC010000520.1:0-2670 GCA_029064505.1 Acetatifactor sp. | reverse complement strand
CAGATGTGTCTACGAGCATTGTTAAAGGTATTTGAACTGGACGGGGAATCAGAAGTTCTCGCCGCAAATCTTCCTTACGGTAAACAGCGCAAGTTGGAGATTGCAAGGGCACTGGCAACGAAGCCCAAGCTGCTCTTACTGGATGAACCTGCGGCAGGTATGAATCCCAACGAGACTCTGGAATTGATGGATACCATCAAGTTTGTGCGGGATCATTTCGATATGACCATTATTTTGATCGAGCATGATATGAAGCTGGTCAGCGGAATCTGTGAGGAGCTTACGGTGTTGAATTTCGGGCGTGTGCTGTGCCAGGGCGCCACAAATGATGTGTTGAACAATCCGGAAGTGATCAAGGCATATTTAGGTGAATAATGTGCGATCACTGCATATCAAATAGAGCCGAAATAAAATGGTTCTTTCAGACCAATGAACTTCCGGGGGAACATGGGTCAACTCCAGCCATAACCCGGTATCCTCAGCGCATGCGAAGTCAGAAGTTGATTGTTGAGTGAAATACCGCAGGCATACAGCGACGTTTTGAGAAACATATACAGGCAGTAGAGCAGTAGAAAGGCATGATTAAAATGTTAGAGGTTAAAGATTTACAGGTATATTACGGTATGATCCAGGCGATCAAGGGAGTATCATTTCATGTGGATGAGGGTGAGGTCGTTGCTCTCATCGGCGCTAACGGTGCCGGCAAAACAACGATTCTTCATACGGTATCCGGCCTGCTTGCACCTAAGGAGGGCAGTGTTACCTTTGAAGGAAAGGATATCACCAGGATTCCCGGTCACAAGATCGTTTCTATGGGAATGGCCCATGTTCCGGAGGGAAGACGTGTCTTTGCGCAGTTATCCGTGTTACAGAATCTGAAAATGGGTGCATATACCAGAAAGGATAAAAATGAAATACAACAGACTCTGAGGACCGTCTTTGACCGTTTTCCACGGTTGGAGGAACGCCAGAACCAGATGGCAGGAACTTTAAGCGGCGGTGAGCAGCAGATGCTTGCCATGGGAAGAGCCCTGATGTCCCATCCCAAGATCATACTTATGGACGAACCTTCCATGGGCCTTTCTCCCATTTTTGTAAATGAGATTTTTGATATCATCCAGAAGGTAAGCAAGAGCGGAACTACTGTTCTTCTGGTGGAACAGAATGCCAAGAAAGCATTATCCATTGCAGACAGGGCATATGTACTTGAAACCGGGAAAATCGTTCTGGAAGGCAAGGCCGGCGATCTGCTGAATGACGACTCCGTAAAGAAGGCTTACCTCGGCGAAGGATAAAAAGCCGGATGTGAATATGGAGACATGGAATAGAGACAAAAACAGGAAGGAGATGTTTACATGGAGAAGGTTGTGATTACCATTGCCAGGCAATACGGCAGCGGCGGACGTACTGTTGGTGAAATGCTGTCCGAAAGACTGAATGTACATTATTACGACAAGGAACTGATGAAGCTGGCAAGTGAGGACAGCGGAATCAACGAGGCACTGTTTGCCAATGCAGACGAGAAAGTAAAAAGCACCCGTCTTTTTCATATTGCCAAAAGTGTATACGGCGGAGAGCTGATTCCGCCTGAAAGCGATAATTTCACCTCAACCGACAACCTCTTTAACTATCAGGCAAAGATTATCCGCCAGCTTGCAGAAGAGGAATCCTGTGTCATTATCGGCCGCTGTGCGGATTATGTGCTGAAGAATTACGATAATGTTCTCAGTGTCTTTATACATGCTCCCAAGGATTTCTGTCTGGAGCAGGCAGCAAAGAAGCACAGCATGAGCCGTAAGGAACTGGAGAAGTTTATCCAGAAGACGGATAAACACAGATCCGATTACTACACATATCATACCGGCAGGAGCTGGTTCGATGCCAGGAATTATGATTTATGTCTGGACAGCTCTAAACTGGGCTTTGACAGATGTGTGGAAGAGATCATCGCATATATGAAGGTTCGATTTCAGTAAATGGAATAGGACAGACAAGTGTATGGAGCGTATAGACAAACAGATTGTCTATACGCTCACAAACATTACGCACTTACATCTTTAAGATCATGTTTACCCCTGTCCCCAAAACCGTTCCCGGTTCAAAACAGTCAGTTCCATAAGTCTAATTTCTCACCGGATGGAGCAGTTCTAGCGATAAAAGCGGAATACGCCAAACACTTTCCCCAAAATCTGACAGTCGTCCACAATAATAGGTTCCATTGTGTCATTTTCCGGCTGCAGACGGATATGACCGTTTTCCTTGTAGAAAGTCTTTACTGTAGCGGAATCATCGATCAATGCGACTATGATCTCTCCATTCGCCGCCGTGTCACAGACATTTACGAATACGCGGTCACCATCAAAAATACCGGCATTGATCATAGATTCTCCGCGAACGTTCAAGATAAAGGAATCTCCCGGAGGAACCACTTCTGACGGAACAGGGAAGTATTCCTGAACGTTTTCTTCCGCGAAAATAGGCTGCCCGGCCGCCACATTGCCGATAACCGGCAGACTGATCATCTCCGTGCGCACCATCTGAAAGCTGTCATCGCAGATCTCTATAGCGCGGGGCTTGGTAGGGTCACGGCGAATATAGCCGTTCTTTTCCAGGGTTTCCAGATGGGAGTGAACGGAAGAGGTAGACTTCAGATTCACAGTCTCACAGATT
>JAIEKC010000052.1:0-1563 GCA_029064505.1 Acetatifactor sp. | reverse complement strand
CCACGATATCAGTGAGATGAATGCGGTTCCGATAAGGACGCAGCGTTTTCCGAAACCCCTCAATCCGCTCCGTGTGGCAGAGAATCTGGGAAGAGCCGGTGATGATCCCCACATTGACCTGCCCGCTGGTCATTAACTGGAGCAGGCCTGCGGCAGTGGAGCCGCTCTTCTCATAATTACTTCCCACATAGGCCAGGCGGTGGGAATTTTCGATATCCGTGTTCAGTGTCACCACAGGGATTCCCTGTTTCGACAGACTGTTGATGCGCTCCCGAATGCAGTCGTCATTGTAGGGGGCCAGGGCGATGCCGTTTACCTCTTCCGCCATAAGCTCGTCGATGGCTTCCAGCTGCGCCTCCAGATCCATGGCGATCTGCTTTACGATCACGGTACAGTTATATCCCGCCAGTTCCTCCGCCTTCTCATTTACTCCCGCCAACACATCCACATAAAAGGGATTTTCCGGAGAAAACAGGATAACGCCCAGTTTCAGCTTCTTTTTCTGGGCAGCCAGCACCAGACCGGCGCGGTTGGGCTTGTAGTCCAGTTCCTTTGCGATTCTCTTTATTCTCTCTGCGGTTTCGGGATTCACGCTTCCCCGGTGATTGAGCACACGGTCCACTGTCCCCCGGGATACCCCTGCCAGAGCTGCAATTTCCTTGATCGTTGCCATAGTGTTTCTCCTGATTCCGGTTACGGCAGAATATTTCCTGTTCCGGAGTTGCGTTTATTATTATGAAAGTCCTGCATCTCTCCTGCGGAAACCGCGCAGTCAAAACCATGTTGCTTTATGGTTTTGTGAGACAATTCTCCTTATTGCCTTACTTACTATTTATGGTGGTGCATCGGAATGCATGGGAGTTCTGCTACTTAATTGCTGCATCGGCAATGCAGCCTTAAGTGCGAAAAACTCGTAATATTGCAAATGCAAATAAGGCAGAACACCATCCTATGTTCTGCCTATTCCACAAATCAGAGACTTAAATATTTCTGTGACTCCTCTTTGGTCAGTAAAAACTTTTCCTGCAACTTTTGCAATATTGTACTATCTGGTATATTCAAATCTCTTAAAGCTGATATCATCCCGGCTATTCCCTGTTCTCTTCCTTTCTCGACATTCTCCTGATCTCTCATCAACAACGTCATATACTCATGCCTCCATTCCCTGTCGTCCTTTACGTACACATCCAATCTGACACTATGGCATCCATATCTACATTGATGCTTTTCTGCAGTTCCGGATATTCAATGCGTTCAATCTCAAGGTCAGACAGAATCCGCTGTAATAATTCTTTGCACAGCTCCGGATTCTGCATAACCTTTCCAAACAGAAAATCGTTGGATATGCTTAATTCTTCCCATTTTGTCTGTTTTACTTCCAGGTTTCCCATTTATTTCCCTGCTTTCTTCAAAAGATATCGCCGGAAAACTCTTTATGTCCCAAAAACCCTGTTACCTATTTCTATTATACACAGCCTTTAGGATAATTACAATAAGCTCTATTTCCTTGAACAGGGTTGTTTCACGAAGCTCCTCAAACGATAGTATTCATTATAGGCATAC
>JAIEKC010000519.1:0-3232 GCA_029064505.1 Acetatifactor sp. | reverse complement strand
TATCATTGCCGCATGAGCACAAAAGCAAAACTAACAGACCGCAGAAAATAATACTCAGGTTACTTCGTCTCATGCAATGACCTCCCTCCGGTTCCGTGTTGTGCTGATCCTAATGTACCCAGTACCTGATATCTTTGTCTTTGTCTTCGTCTCCGACTGCATCTACTTTTCGGAATCTTCCCACCGTCGAACTACTGTCCTGTCGCCTTCTGCTCTCTGCCCGGCAATCCCGGCCTTTTCAGCAGTTGGAACTACGGTGACCAAATTGGGACGCAGCCGCCTGTTTTTCTGATAGCACTGCCTCCCAAGCTCAGCAAACCACCTTTACGCCTGCGTTTGTAAGCAGCAGTCACAGAAAAATATTCTGCGACAAGTATTAAGATATTCCGGTTTCCTTCGTTGCTTTTTCTTTCTCTGCTGTCTCTTTCTCCGCTGTCTCCTTCTTCGCCGCTTCCCTCTTTGCCCTGCGTTTCTTCCGGTATTTTTTCAGGATCAGTGCCAGCGCTGCGATGACTGCCGCCCAGATCACCAGATAGGGAATATGGACCACAAACCAGATCAGCCCTTCTTTGACGCCGTTTCCGATATCCTTTATACTGTCCCGAAAGCCTTCCGTGATCCGCTGCAGGTCCGTCCTCTCCTCCACGGACGTCAGTTCCTTTACTTCGGAGAGATTCAGGTACACGGTGCTGTAATCCACCTGATTGTCTATGGTGCGGAGTTTGGATTCCATACTTTCCAGATAGTAGCGCACATTGGAAAGACGCTCCTCCAGGGCAATCATATCCTCCACGGTCTCCGCCCGCTCCAGCAGCTCCAGAAGTCTTGCCTGCTCCGCCTTCAAGGTATCCCTGCGGCTCTCCATATCCACATAGGATAAAGTCACATCCTCCACACTGTCGGATCGTCTGACCACATTCCCGATCTGGGACATATTCTGTAAAAAGCCGTTTAACGCCTCCCTGGGGATACGGATGGTCAGATTGGCCCAGCGGGAGACACGGTAACCGGAATAGTTGCTGCCGTTGTAGGTCTCCAGGTTTTCTATGTACCCGCCCAGATCCTGAACCTGTGTCTCCAGCTCGGACATCATGCGCTCGAACTCTTTCGTCTCCATCTCCAGTTCCACGGTTCTGATCAGCTTTCTGCTTTGGGATAAATTGTCATTCATCCCGCCGCTGCCCTCCTCCGACACTGCCGCCGTATCCATGGCCGCTTTGGAGTCATAGGCGCTGTCCTCCGGAATTCCCGCATCATAGAAAGCGCCTCCTCCTGCCTCCATGCTCTCAGCCGCATAAGAAGCGCCCGATCCATTGTACTGCGCTGCCGCAGGCGCCGCCATGTCCGTCGCGGAGCCGTTGGAAGCGCCGCAGCCCGCCATCAGGATTGCCGCCATGGCTGCTGCCATTGCCGCAAGGCACATCCTTTTCCTTTGTACAGTTCCCTTTTTCACATTCACCCTTTTCATCCTTCCGTCCTCCCTTGGTGCGCTGTCCTGCTCCCGGCTTTCAACATATCATACGCTGCGACACTGCCCCTCCGGCTGCTGCCTTCCCGACAAATGACCGCATTGATGATATTCCGGAGAAAATACCGGATCGATTTCCGGAAGAAACTGACCGGAAACCTTACGGTATTCTCACAAGCGCCTTCACCTTATCAGACGAAATTTACTAGAAAAGGTTCTCTATTTTCATGAATTTATCTTTTTCTGCTTTGATCTTCCGGGCATTGCCCACCACACACAGATTATCCTCCTCCATGAACGCCCGGATATACTCCGCCAGAGAACGGATGGTCTCAGGGGTGGCGGAGAGAACCTCGTCCCTCTCCTTCTGCAGCATCTCCTGAGTAATCCCCGTCATGTAGGCGCTCAGGGACTGCAGTCCCTGAGCGGCAGGGTTCTTAGGCATATCCAGCTCGCTGACGGCGCCGATGATGTACTGTGTCATGGTGCGCTCATCCGCCTCAAAGGCCCCAATGGCATCCGCCGCCTTCTCATAGATTTCCAGTGTCTTACCCAGATTGGGATCCCGGTAGGACACGAAGTAAGCCTCTCCCGACTTGCCAAAGGCACACATACAGCCGTAGGCCCCGCCCTTCACGCGGACATTCATCCACAGATACTCATATCCCTCTATCACCTTCAGCACTCTCAGCGCTCCCTGATAGGGCAGTCCCTTTCTGCGAAAGCTGCCTGCACGGCACACATACTGCACCTGCCCGGAAGTCATAAGCCCCTCATTCTGTTTGATAACTTCAGGAACATAAGCCTCTTTCTTTACAGGGCAGGTATACAGCCTTTCCTTCAGCGCCGCTACGGGTTTCTCCAACTTTGTGATGACCTGTTCATCCCCCACGAAGTCCACCATCAGGTTTTCCGGACGGAAGATCATTTTACTCAAAGTCTGCAGCTTCTCCACCAGCTGCTCCTTCTTTTCCTCAAAATTCTGCTCCAGATCGGCCGTCAGGCGATAGAAGGGAATCCCGGATATGATCTCGCTGACCGTGCCTGACACGCTGCCGTAGGACATGGCTCTGCCCACCGCCACGCTGTGTCCTCCGGAAATCATCTGAGCCTGCATTCTGGATTTTCCTTCCGCCAGAATCTCCAGCAGCCTCTTTGTATCCGTAAAGTCACTGGTCATAAGAATCTCACCGATGAGCTCAATGGCTCTGCCCAGATTCTCATACAATACTTTGGTCTTGATCTCCAGGGTCAGGGTATACCGGTCAGGATCCTCCACACGGGAGTAGGCATTGTTCACTGCCGCCATACCCCCTGTCACCAGGTTCATCTCATTAAAGAGATCCCCATAGGCAAAGTGCTCCGTATTCAGAAGCCCCAGACAACCCTTTAAGATCCCTGTATAGGGGAAATATTCCTCCGGTATCTCCTGACATTTGAAGAGCAGTCTCAGATATCCGATGCCGTTGGTATCGATATTATGATAAAGCATGGGCGTGCCGGAAATCCTCCGCTCCTCATTGATCAGGCCAGCAGCCTCCCTCTTCATATCCTCACGGGTGAGCAGGGGGATCTTCGCCAGATCCTCCGGGGAATCCTCCCTCTCCTGAAAGGCGTTCAGCGCCGCAAAGGTCTCCCCGATCCGGGTAAGCTCTTCCCCGCTCATGGAAGCCTTCTTCGCTGCAAGCTCCGCCTTCAGCGCCTCCTCCTGCTGTATGCCAAGCCCTTCCTTGGGTTTCAGGATGACCACCGCGCCATGAGGAT
>JAIEKC010000518.1:0-8267 GCA_029064505.1 Acetatifactor sp. | reverse complement strand
GCCGGGAATTTACCGGATCGTTGATACAGCAAATGAATGAAGTTTATGATTTTATCGATTTCCGCAATCAAACCCGTGCAACCATAGAAAGATTGTTGAGAATTGATGTCAGGGACTACCCTGAGATTGCCGTCAGGGAGGCACTTTTAAATCTGCTGGTTCACCGCGATTATTCCTTTAGCGCCAGTGCGCTTATCAGTATTTATGCGGATAGGATTGAATTTGTATCCATTGGCGGATTGATGCCGGGAATTGATCTGGAAGATGTTATGATAGGTATTTCCGTATGCAGAAATCAGGATCTTGCGAACGTGTTCTACCGGCTGCATCTGATTGAGGCTTATGGTACTGGAATGGGAAAGATTATGAGGGCATACGAAGGCATGGAAGAAAAGCCTTCGATTGAAACAACCCAAAATGCCTTTAAGATCATATTGCCTAACATTAACGCAAAATATGAAACGGGAAAGTTTTCTGCACCGAAAGCAGAATCCATCACAAATTCTGCTGCCGGAGCTGAAAAAATCCTGAGCAATGAAGAAAGAGTATTGGAATATGCCCGGTCTCATGGCGTTATTACAAGAAATGATGTAATCGAACTGCTTGAAGTAAGTACATCTACCGCTTCCAGAATCGTTAGGAAAATGGTAAAATGCAACTTGCTGAAACAGAATGGAAAAGCAAGAAACACCAACTACACTGTTATAAAATAATAAAAATGGTGAGCAATAAACATAACGCACCACTAAATGGTGCGTCACGATCTGTGGAAGATGAAATCATATTACTGTACTTTCCGCCGTTGTATCATTACCGGTTATATGGGATCTCTTCCAGTAAAACCGGCTCCGGGTTTTGCCTGATCCATTTCACCGCAAGCTCCATCAGGCGATCGATCTGCTTCTGACATCCCGGTGAGGCTTTGGAACGGCCGATCTCCGCGATGGCTTTCCGGGCTACATCCATCTCGCTGGCATTCAGGGCATTTTCCCGGGAAAAATACTGCGTCAGCATTTCCAGCATCTTCTGATACTCCGCGTCCCAGTTTACTCCGCCGTTCCTGTTGGCCTCGTCATCTACGCGGGCACTGATACGGATCACTTCCCCTTGCGCAGTTGCACATTTGCCTCTTGACGGTACGAGGAATTCCCAAAGCGCGCTGTGCTGTTCCATAACAGAGAGAGTTTCGTCAACCTCGATCAGAGATTTACCGTCGTGCTTTAAAACAGGTTTGGCGGGAGCTACATCAAAAACAGCGTAAAATCGGTTCATTATGTTTTCGATCTGCTTACGATATTCATCTTCCATATCGTTTTTGCGAAATTCAAACTCATGTCCCATTTTGGAAACATATTCCTGTGCTTTTGTCCATTCTTCTTCCGGAATGCCGCCCCGCTCTTTTTGTGCGTTGACCAATACTTCCGCTATGTCCGGATTTTCCTCCCGCCATGCATACGATCCCGCGCTCAGCATGTAGAGCAGAGGCGTTATGTGACCGTCCCAGTTTACAGAGTGATGGCAGGGATCAGCGCCATGTGCAAGGAGCAGACGGACCGTATCACAGTTTCCGCTCTGGGCGGCGGGGAATAATGCTGTGTGTTCCGCATGTGCCGTGAGGTTGACATCCGCCCCGTGCTCGATGAGGAACTTGCAGATATCATAGTGTCCCACCCTCGCATGTTTAAAAAGAGGGGTTCCGTAAGTGTTTGCCATATTCACATCCGCCCCGCGTTCCACAAGCCATTGGACGATCTCCAAAGGGATAAATTTATGCAGTGCGGTTTCCTTGTAACCGCCGCGGTCGCGGGCGTTCGGATCACAGGGAGTCAGCATTTTCCTGCATTCCTCAATACTCTCTGCCGACCAGTCCGGCATATGCTCAGAGCAGAATGCATTAAATTCTTTGGGGAGGGTTGTTCTCAGTTTAGGCATGGCAATATTCTCCTTATTCTGTATGAATGACAGGCTCTCGGAATCTCCGTTTCCCTTTCCATGGGGCTGTATGGAACTTTTTTATTGGTTTCCACTCCAGCCACAATTCTGTCGGAAACCGGAATCAGCCTGTCAGGATTCCGGGAGGCTGTTATGATAGGTGTTTTGATCTTGCTATAATACTTTTTCGCAGAGATGATACCAGGGAAGTCCATACGCTTCATATCCCAGGCTTACGGTTCCTATCAGCTGATACCCGCATTTTTGATAAAGCCGTTCCGCGGGGAAATTATCTTTTACTACATTGAGCCGGATGCTCACACACTGTTCTTCCCGTGCCACCTGTTCCGCGCTTTTGCATGTATGGAATCAGAAGCTGACGCAGTGCTCTTCTGTGTCAACAGTTTACCATACGCCGGACTGGTTTACAAGGATATGGAAAACAGCCTTGTGAAAAAACGTAACAGTTCAGCCTTCCGGCTGCCCCAACGAGTATTGCACCGGCTAAAATATAGCCGGTGTACCTGTAAATATCTTTCTTATATTCTCAATCATTCCCATGTTTCGTTTTTTCAGGGTTTCAATTATGGTCATGATGGAGCAGTACATCTCATGACCGCTTTCTTTCCGGAACCCTCCCGCCATCTTCTGCCTGTTCTTCGCTTTCCGCAGATCCCTTTCTGACAGATTATCATCAAACGGTACCGAAAAGTCGTGCAAAAACAGTAGATGGTTGTGGCTGTACTTTTCCAGCCTGCAAAGCAGTGCCGCTTCCTCCTGCTTTGCATATTTATGGGCGGTGCTTTTATTCTCTGAGTGCCCCTGTTTCAAAATGGAAAAATATTTTTCCTCATAATCCGTTATTCTTCCGTCCGGCATAGCTTCATATCCCTGTGCCATGAATTCCTTACGGCTCCTATTCATTTCACACAGAAGGGAAATCATCTCCCCTGACCACCTGTTTTCTGTGTCCTGTGTATTCTTACGCAGATAGCGGATGATGTGCACGTTACATTCTGCATGGTCTGTCCCGAAATGGTACAGCGCGGTTTCGTGGTCATGTACGAGGATTCCGGCGTACCGGTTCAGAAAATAAAGTCCCTTCAGGGCTTTTATTGATTTGCTGTCCATGGCATGGTATACCACGGTATCCCCGGCGCTGAAATTTCGTATATAGTTCTGTTTCCCGTTTACCGTTACGGTGGTGGCGTCCGTTGCCACGACATCCTGCGTGAGCAGCCTCTCTTCCAAATGCCGGATGCTTTCCTCTGATGCCCCGGCAAACTTCCGGCAGAAACTGTAAACGCTCCCTTCCGATAAATCCAGTTCCCCGTTCCCTGCTGCATTCAGGAATGAAGCAATCCTGTCATTCGACATAACCCCTTCGCTGTATAAGGAAACAGCCAGCGCCTTTACATTTCCGCCGTAAGTTACATCACTGCGGTACTGCGCCGGAATATGGAAGTTCCCGTTTTCATCCGCATAAATGCGGATTTCTGTAATGACCGGCTCCACGCTTAAATCCACGACATATTTGGTAATGTAAGACTGCCCGGATTCCCTGCCGATTGTCCGAATCTCATGCCGGCATCTGCCAGATGCGATCCTTTCTTCTATGTCAGATTTTGTGAGTGTCGTTCCGGCATGCCCTTTCTGTCCGCCTGCCTTACGCTCCGTTTTCTTTCTTCCGTTAAAGGTATTGGCAGGTTTCCCGCCTTTCTGGTCGGTGGATGGCGGGCGCGAGGTATTGGAACTGTCATTGTTGATGATGCTTCTTAAACGGGCATTGTCATCTTTGAGAAGCTGGTTCTCCTTACGGAGCACATCATTTTCCTGTGTCAGTTCATCGATTCGGCAGTTCAGACTGTGCACATCCTTTTTATAATCTTTTTCCACGGAATCAAGGCGTGCCATGACCTCCATGAGCTGGTTATATATGCCTTTTTCATAATTTCCGCCCATCTGTGGTCGCCTCCCTTTCCTGTGCCTGTGATAGTATGATTCTATCAGAAACACAGGAAAAAAGCGAATTTCAATGGCATGAGGTTTCGTCAGAATGACGGTGGATAACTTTCGTTTTCAATGATTTGACGTGTATCAGTCCTATTTGTTACAAAGGAAAAGCGAAACAATAAGAATGATTATCCACATAAATTTCTAAAACTGTTTTTTAATGACCCTTTGGCAAGTATAAGTCTGTTTTAGGTGGAAAAGTCGCTGCTATGGAGCAAAAAAATTTCGTCATTTTTACAATAACTTTTTGTTCCGTTCAGCCGGAAGGCTGAACTGTTACGAAAAAACGATCCCATGCTTGAATTCAGCGCTGTTTGATAGTATAATTTTAAAGTAAAATGTTTTGGCCGGGGGCGTATTTGAAAATGATCTATTATGGGATGTTTCCGCTGCGCTCCGGGACGGAAAAAATCAAGGAGGAGGGAATCGATTATGATTACCTGGAAAAATCTGGATACCATTTCTGCGTACCGGGAGCTGCAGAAAACAGCGCCTGTAAATCTTGTGGAGGCAATGGCCGGGGAGAGCGGCGCAGACCGCGTGAAGAAATACAGCGTTCCCATGGCGGCAGGGCTCAGTTACCACTATGCCGCAAAGCAGGTGGATGATGAGATCCTGGCGGCTCTTGCGAAACTGGCGGAAGAGACGCAGCTCGCGGAGAAATTTGAAGCTCTTTATAATGGTGAGGTGATCAATACCGGCGAGAAGCGCATGGTGCTCCATCACATGACCCGCGGACAGCTGGGCGGGGCTGTTGTGGCTGACGGCGTGGACAAGCGCAGCTTCTACACGGAACAGCAGAAGAAGATCGCGGAGCTGGCGGATAAGGTACATAACGGTCAGATCACAAACGCGGCAGGCGAGAAATTCACCACCGTTGTGCAGATCGGCATCGGCGGAAGCGATCTGGGTCCCCGTGCAATGTATCTGGCTCTGGAGAACTGGGCTAAGGTAAACAATACCTTCAAGATGGAAGCGAAATTTATCAGCAATGTGGATCCGGATGACGCGGCGGCGGTGCTGAATACCATTGATGTAGCCCATTCCCTGTTCGTACTGGTATCCAAGTCCGGAACGACCCTGGAGACATTGACCAATGAGTCTTTTGTGAGGGATGCATTGAAGAATGCGGGTCTGGACGCTTCCAGGCATATGATCGCCGTTACCAGCGAGACCTCGCCTCTGGCGAAGAGCGATGATTATCTGGCGGCATTCTTTATGGATGATTATATCGGCGGCAGGTTCTCATCCACCTCCGGTGTGGGCGGTGCGGTATTATCCCTGGCATTCGGGCCCGAAGTATTTGCACAGTTCCTTGAGGGTGCGGCAGAGGAAGACAAGCTGGCACAGAACAGGGATATGATGGCAAATCCGGCTATGCTGGATGCTCTGATCGGAGTGTACGAGAGAAATGTCCTTGGTTATCAGAATACCGCAGTACTGCCTTATTCCCAGGCATTGAGCCGGTTCCCCGCACATCTGCAGCAGCTTGACATGGAATCCAACGGCAAGTCCGTGAACCGTTTCGGTGAACCTGTAAACTATTCCACAGGCCCCGTTATTTTCGGCGAGCCGGGCACCAACGGACAGCATTCCTTCTATCAGTTACTGCATCAGGGAACGGATATTGTGCCTCTGCAGTTCGTGGGCTTTAAGAACAGCCAGATGGGCAGGGATGTGGTGATCCAGGACAGCACGAGCCAGCAGAAGCTCTGCGCCAATGTGGCGGCGCAGATCGTAGCGTTCGCCTGCGGCAAAGCCGACGAGGACCGCAACAAGAACTTTGAAGGCGGCCGTCCTTCCAGTATCATTGCCGGTGAACAGCTGACACCCCAGGCTCTGGGCGCCCTTTTGTCCCACTTTGAGAATAAGGTGATGTATCAGGGCTTTGTATGGAATATCAACAGCTTCGACCAGGAGGGCGTACAGCTGGGGAAGGTTCTGGCTAAGAAGGTACTTGCCCATGATACGGAAGGCGCACTGAAAGCATATAGCGAGTTATTGAATATTTAAGGGACTGTCGGGAAACCTTGCACTTGGCACGGAAAGGATTTGCCATACGCAGGGGCAGAAGGCGTTCCTGGCTGTGGATATGGGAAGCTGTCGCTTTATGGAAGGAAGATCCGGGAAGCGGCAGCTTCTCTTTGCCGGATCCCGCAGGGGCAGGAAGGCAGTCTGCTGTCCGGTGCTGATTAACGTGAAAAATAATTGAAATTCCGAGGTGGCAAAATGTCAGCAAGACACTGTTTGAGAGGCAGATCGCGGCGTTTTTTCCGAATGATCGCAGCCGGCCTGGCGGCAGTCTTTTTCTGCCTGTGCATTTCCATGTGGCTTATTCCCCGCCGCCCTTCCTTTGCAGAGGGGGACTGCATGCTGTACTACATTGTGAATGCGGACGGTATGAAGGGACTTGGTCACAGCATTGTACTCCTTGTGGATGAAGAGGGATGCGGAACTGTCATCAGCTTTAACGGAATGCAGAGATCCCTGGGAGAGAGTCTTATGGGGAAAAGCGGTGTGGGAAAGCTGAGCATGGGAACCATGACAAAGGAAGAGACAGATCACTTCCTTCAGACCGGGGATCTGGATCTGGAGGAAGACCAGCTGGAGGATAATTATGACGCCGCCCTGTACCGCCCGGTCACAGAGGAAGAATATCTTGCCATCCTGGATCAGACCGCTCCATACATAGGAGCACAGGAGCAGTTTGCGGCGCTCTTCGAAAAGTGGGCCATGGAGGAGGACGCCGGTAAAAAAGCGGAATATGGGCAGAGCCTGGAGCTGCTGGGACAGGATGAGAGTCTGCCGCTGTACCAGATTTATACGAATAACTGTGACAATGCGGCAAGGATACTGATCTCTGCGGTGGATCCGTCCATGGAGGATTACATACAGCATACATGGCGCATGACACCCAACGGAAATCTGAAAGCCTTTGGCAGACAGGCCGGGAGCTGGGGAGCTGTTTTTTTGGGTGAGCAGACCCTGTGGGAAAGATTCCTGATGTTCTTTGTGATTTTCTGATCTACAGATCCGGGAGGGTAACATAATGTCGGACAGCCGTCTGTTCAGAATCCTATATTATCTTTTAGAGAAAGGAGGCGCCACCGCGCCCCAACTTGCAGATAAATTTGAAGTATCCGTGAGAACGATCTATCGTGATGTGGAAGAATTAAGCGGTGCCGGGATCCCGATCTATGCCGAACCGGGAAGGAATGGCGGGATCTGTCTGCTGCATGAATTTATCCTGGACAGGGCGTTGTTATCTGAGAGCGAGAGGCAGGAGGTGCTGACAGCCATACAAAGTATATCCGCCACGGGCTATACTTCCGGGAAAGAAGCGCTGACAAAGCTGTCCGCGCTTTTCCATGTGGATACGGGGAACTGGCTGGAAGTGGACTTTTCGCGTTGGGGAAAGTCCGCCTGTGACAACTCAAAGTTTGAGCGGCTGAAAACAGCCGTGATCCGGCATAAGGAAATAAGGATCGTATATGAAAATTCGGGAAGTGAGAGAAGCGAACGTATCATTCAGCCCCTGAAGCTGTCTTTCAAAGCAAAGGAATGGTATCTGAAAGCATTCTGCCTGGAAAAGCAGGACTTCCGTATCTTCAAGTTAAACCGTATCCTGGAGCTGGAATTACTGGAGAGGACCTTTGTGCCGCGGCCATTCCCGGAGCCGGAGGACACCGGGCAGACCCCTGGTTCACAGATCGTCCTTTCCTTTGCGAAAGAAATCGCGTATCGTGTATATGACGAATTTGATGAAACACAGATCCGGCGTCAGGAGAACGGCGATTTCCTTGTTTCTGCCCAGATGACGGTGGATCCGTGGCTTATCGGATACCTGCTTTCCTTCGGGGCGCAGGTTTCGGTCATGGAACCGGAGTACCTCAGAGAGCTCCTGGCCGTACAGGCAAAAGAAATCTACGAAAAAAACAAACCCTGACACAGGATGTCAGGATATGTGTGCTATATTAAATACCGTAGCAAGACAAATTTGAAACAGATGAATAGTCGCCCATGCTCCGGAGAGATTTCGGGAGACTATACAAAAAAGACGGAGGGAAAGAAATGGAAGAGATGAATCAGAAATTCTGTCAATGCTGCGGTATGCCCATGGGAGATACCGATGAGCTGTACGGAACAAACGCCGATGGAAGCAGAAATGCGGAATACTGCAGGTATTGCTTCGAAAAAGGGGAGTTTACCTTTCAGGGAACGATGGAAGAAATGATCGAACTATGCGTACCTAATATGGCGGCGGCCAACCCTGACATGACGGAAGAAGAGGCGAGAAAGATCATGCTTGAATGGTTTCCCGC
>JAIEKC010000517.1:0-2095 GCA_029064505.1 Acetatifactor sp. | reverse complement strand
GGGCTTATTGCCGATAATGATATCCAGAGCCTCGCCCTCAATGACCTTGGAAGCTTTCTTCTCAAGCTGCTCCTGGGACAAATGTATCAGCAGATCGGAAATAAAGAACACGGGATCGTCCTCATTCTCACCGATATTCAGTTCTATGACAGTGCCGTCCTTCTTCACCACCACACCGTGGATGGCAAGGGGAATGGTAACCCACTGATACTTCTTCACGCCGCCGTAATAATGAGTGTCCAGGTAGGCAAAGCCGCCGTCCTCATAGAGCGGATTCTGCTTGATATCCAGTCTGGGGCTGTCGATATGGGCGCCCAGAATATTGATGCCCTCCGTCATGGGCTTTTCACCGATGCGGAACATGACAATGGATTTATTCATCCACACACTGTAAACCTTATCGCCGGTGACAAGTTCCTCGCCGCTCTTGATGACGCTCTCCAGTTCCCGGTAGCCTTCCTTCTCAATGGTATTCACAATAGTGTCTATACATTCCCGCTCCGTCTTTCCGTTATCCAGGAAATCCCTGTACTCCTGATTCAGACTTTCCAGCTTCTTCAAATGTTTCGCGTCAAAAGTCTCCCAGATATTTTTCTTTTCCATTTTACAAACCTCCTACTTATTTATAAATATAGTTCCATTCTTTCCCATTTCCGGCCATGCCGGCACAGCGGCACAAACAATTTCCGAACGAAGAACGCCGTCATTGCGCTCTTCCGCGCGAGACTTGGAACTTCCTGGCGTCCCATCCTATGGTGGGACGTCTTTGGAAGTTCTTCCCGCGCTCAGCTCCTCAAATCTATATCCAGCTGATTTTTCAGATTCTTCAGGATCTTCTTTACAAACCGGTCCACAGAATCCTGCTCAAACGCCTCTTCTCCGGGTACAAAATCAATGCTAAACGCCATGCTGCGCTTATCTTCCGGAATCTGTTCACCCTCATATACATCAAACAGTCTGATACTTCTGATGTGGGAACAGGACTTTTTCATGATCTCTTCCACCTGTCCGCAGGTAACCTTCCGGTCCATAACAAGAGCCAGATCGCGGCTCTCCCCAGGAAATCTTGACAGCGGCGTGAATACTGCCTTTATGTCGTACATCCCGGACAGCTCCTTTAAATCGATCTCCAGGATATAGGCATCCGTCCTCAGATCGAGACTTTCCCCGACTTCATAAGCCGTCTTGCCCAGATAGCCGATCTTTCTGCCCTCACAGAGTATGGACGCCGCCTGGTAGGGATGCAGGAAGGACTTTTTCACCGGTTCGTAAGTAAAATTCACAAACAGGATCTCCGCCACCTTCTCCGCCATACCCTTCAAAGTAAAGAAACTTTCTCCCTCCCCGAAGATACCGATACAAAGGGTCTCTCTCTCATCGGGATAATCGTTCAGTGGCAGCTCTCCGGGAACAAATATATTGCCTGTCTCGAATAACCGGCCCGCCAGATTCCCCTTTTTCTGATTTCCTGCGATTGCATTCAGCATGGAAGCCGCCAGCGTAGTGCGCATCAGGGAAAGCTCCTCGTTGATGGGATTCAGGATACGGATGGCATTTCTCTCAGGCGCATCCTGGGGCAGCCGCAGCAGATCCAGATCCGAGGGGGAGAAAAAGGAATAGTGAATGCACTCGTAAGCTCCCACACCACAGAGCGCTCTCTTCAGTTTCAGCTCCTTCTTCTGCTTCCGTTCCAGACCTCCCATGGTAACTTTCGCGCCCGGCATAAAGGTGGGAATGACATGGTCATAGCCATACATACGGATGACCTCCTCCGCCACATCCGGATAGGAATCCATATCCTCGCGAAATGCGGGCACCTGCAATGTCAGCTCATCTCCTGCGATAGAGGGCGCAAACTGGAGATTTTTCATGATCCGCAGTATCTCGTTTTCCGGTACATCGATCCCCAATACGTCGTTCACTTTCCTGACGCTTACCTTCATCTCTCTGGGTTCAATGGAATTTCCCGTATTTACATCCACATGGGTACGGGAAACCTTGCCGCAGCCCAGTTCCCCGATCAGGTGCAGCGCGCGTTTCATGGCATTTACCGTGGAGAACTCATCCACACCCTTCTCATACCTTGCGCTTGCAT
>JAIEKC010000516.1:0-2809 GCA_029064505.1 Acetatifactor sp. | reverse complement strand
GAACGATACTGGCAGCGGGAGAAGGACTGGGAGAGAGATCCAAAACGATCGACATAACAGGGGATCTGGAGAGGGAATCCTTACATTATTATTCTGATGCTTTTGTCCCTGTCCGTATCGGGGAGTATTCAGAGAGGGCAGTCCTGGAGGTACTGGACCGGGTGGATTGGGGAACAGGTATTGAAGAAGCGAAAAGGTTGCTGCAAAGAGAGGGAATAGCCTTTGAGGAATCCATGAACCGGGAGAACTGTCTTGTGATACAGCAAAGCAGTTATTTTATGTATTTTGAAGATAAAGGCAGGTTCACCGATATATACCTGCAGAGAGGCGGAAGCAGGGATGGCAGATTTGCCCTGGGCATGACCATGGAGGAAGTGGCAGAAGGGGCTGGCTGTGAATTGGAATATGTGAAAAATACCGATGAGGATTCCTTTCATGCCTGCCTTTATAATGGGGATAGATATTATGAATTTATATTTTCCGTAAGCGGGATATTGTATGCAGTTAGCGAGATGGAGCAAGCACCTTTTTAAATGGCAAAATACTGGGTGCAACAAATAAAGGTTCTGCTCAGTGACCATATATGGGAGAATATCAGATATGTTAAGGATGTTTTTGATGAATCATAGAATGAATATTGCTATTATCCTGAGTTCCCGATTATTTTAGTCTACAATCATTTTTATAGCTACAAACAGAATCATGAAAACCGCATAAAATCAGCAAAAAGATGACATTTGCATAGATACCTTACGTCTGATATAATGTAGATATAAATTTGTATTTAGTCTACATTGCGGGGTGCTTATGTATATCAATTACAACACAATTGGCGGTATCGAGTATGGTACAGTCACCAGTTCCGTCCGCTCAGGCAAAAAAGTCAGCAAAGGCGACCGGATATACCTTGGCCGGGTAATCGATAAAGAGCGTGGTATATTTAAAAGCCGAGAACGCGGATTGTTTGTATATGATTTAGAGACAAATACATTCGGTCCTGTCCCGGATGACTTTGAAATGCCAAAGGCCCAACGCAAGAAAAAATATGCTGCACGCCCAACGCCAATCGTTTCATTTGGTGATATTTTTCTTCTTGATGAATACCTGAAGAAAAGCGGCTTCCATAAAGTAATTGACGCAATCAGGTATCGTAATCCTGATACCCTCCATGCCCTGCTTATGTTTTACATCCTTACATCTTTTGCCAACTGCCATGCACAAGACTGGTGGGAACTTACATATGCAAAATATCTCTATCCCAAAGCCCGGATGGCCTCACAGCGTATAAGCGAGGCGCTGGCAGATATTGGATGCGAAGATGCAAAGCGCAGTTTTTTCAAGGCGTACTTCCGGTTTCTTGGCCAATGTCCTGACTTTGATAAAGCAAAGTCATCGAAGGGTATAGATGATGGTATCCTGATTGACAGTTCAGGGCTGCCGAATGCCATACATTTCCCCCTCACCGCTGTTAATAACCACAATGGTGTGGTCAGCGAGGAAATAAGGCTCATTTATGTAGTACAGCAGCATACCGGAATGCCTCTTTTCTTCAGGTATGTAGCGGGCAACGTTGTAGATGTCAGTACAATCACAGGGACAATTACCGAGCTTAAGGCAAACGGTGTTAATACAAAGTTTACCATACTTGATGCCGGATATTACACAGGAGCCAACGCCGACGTCCTTTTGGATGCGGGCATTTCTTTTATGGCCCGGATGAAGAGCAACTTCAAGGTCTATCAGGACACATTAAATAAACATCTGAAAAACCTTGAGTCGAAAGAGAATGCAGTGCTGTTCAACAAACGTCTTGTGTATATAAAATGTGTCCCATGTAAAGTCGGGAAAAAGGAAAACCGCCCGGCTTATGCATATCTGTGCAAAGATATGTCCATGCATAATGAGGAACAAAAACATACCATTGAGCGTGCGAATGATGAAAATCTGTCGGGAACAGATATATTTGATGATCTGCAGAAACAGGGCGTGTTCGTATTGATAACCACACGTAAAGTTGCAAAGGAGAAACTGCTTCCACTTTATTACATGAGAGACCAAGTGGAAAAGATTTTTGAACTCTGTAAACAAGGAGGCAAAATTCTTCCAATCAACGTAGAAAATGAGGCTGCATTTCGCGGGCATCTTATGATGACATTCATGGCGTCTGCGGTACTTAAAATGATGTCCGAAAAGTTAAAGAAGACATCGCTTACAGTGGAGTCTATGTTTATGAACCTTCATGAACAGCATGCCATCGTATACGAAAAGGAATTCATCACTACTGAACCTGTAAAGAAAATGAATGATGCATATAAAGCTTTCAAGGTACAATGCCCGGCAACAATACCGCGCTAAATAAAATGTAGACTAAAAAACTTTCGGGAACTCAGGCTTAATAATAGCATACGTATAAAGGAAAAGCGCAATGACAAAAGAAGGAATGGAAATAATTGCATTTACGACATGGTTGGTAGACCAATGGTACATATGGATACTATATGCCATTTCAGTAATATATTTAATATATCAGAAAAAGAAATATCTGTTCTCCGATTATGCTAAAATAGCGATCGTAAGTACTCTCATTGTTTTTAATCCATTGTTTTGTGGCTTTATTGTAAGATACTTTTTTACTTACACCAGATATTTCCGTATTTTATGGCTTATGCCCGTTTATTGTGTAATTGCTATAGCTGCTACTGACTTTTGCTCTTCCAGACGGAAATTTTCTGTTGTTATGTGTGCAATCATGATATATGTCACAGGAAAATTTGAATTTACAGGAAATTTCTCTTTTGCTGAAAATATT
>JAIEKC010000515.1:0-2571 GCA_029064505.1 Acetatifactor sp. | reverse complement strand
ACTAATATATGTTTTAGTGATTAGCACTCGATATTGCTGAGTGCTAATAAAATAGAAAAAATTGAACTCAGGAGGTAAATATCATGAAGTTAGTGCCTTTAGGTGACAGAGTTGTATTAAAGCAGTTGGAAGCGGAAGAGACTACCAAATCCGGTATCGTTCTCCCCGGCCAGAACAAGGAGAAGCCCCAGCAGGCAGAGGTCATTGCGGTAGGCCCCGGCGGCGTGGTTGACGGCAAGGAAGTGAAGATGGAAGTGAAGGTCGGCGACAAGGTTATCTTCTCCAAATATTCCGGAACCAATGTAACACTGGATGATGACGAAGAGCTCATCGTTGTAAAGCAGAACGATATCCTGGCGATCATCGAGCAGTAAGGGATTCCGTCTGCAGATGCGTGTGAAACAGATTTAACATAAAATATGTTCACAGCGCGCAGTCTGAAGATTTCATTTTACAGGGCGAAAGCCTGACATGAAATAAATCGGACATAAGATGATCGATTCAGGAACGGCACTGCGGAAGCAGTCAGGCAGTGAAGCAGTTGTGTAGTGTGTAAAATCAATTTTATAATATGATATGGAGGCAATCATTATGGCAAAAGAGATCAAATACGGTGCGGAAGCCCGTGCAGCATTAGAGTCAGGTGTAAACCAGCTGGCGGATACCGTCAGAGTAACCCTTGGTCCCAAAGGAAGAAATGTGGTACTGGATAAGTCCTTTGGCGCTCCCCTGATCACCAACGACGGTGTGACCATTGCAAAGGAGATCGAGCTGGAGGACGCATTCGAGAATATGGGTGCACAGCTGGTAAAGGAAGTGGCTACCAAGACCAACGATGTGGCCGGTGACGGTACCACTACTGCAACCGTTCTGGCACAGGCAATGATCAATGCGGGTATGAAGAACCTGGCAGCAGGCGCAAACCCCATCATTTTGAGAAAAGGTATGAAGAAGGCTACCGACTGTGCGGTGGAAGCCATCTCCAAGATGAGCCAGAAGGTAAACGGCAAGGAGCATATTGCCAGAGTAGCCGCTATCTCCGCAGGTGACGAGGAAGTGGGACAGCTGGTTGCGGACGCTATGGAAAAGGTCAGCGGAGACGGTGTCATCACCATCGAAGAATCCAAGACCATGCAGACCGAGCTGGATCTGGTGGAAGGTATGCAGTTCGACAGAGGTTATATCTCCGCTTATATGGCAACGGATATGGATAAGATGGAGGCGGTTCTCGACAATCCCAGCATTCTGATCACAGACAAGAAGATTTCCAACATTCAGGAGATCCTGCCCCTGTTGGAGCAGGTGGTTCAGTCCGGCGCCAAGCTGCTGATCATCGCAGAGGACGTGGAGGGCGAAGCTCTCACCACCCTGATCGTAAACAAGCTGCGCGGCACCTTTAACGTAGTGGCAGTAAAGGCTCCCGGCTACGGTGACAGAAGAAAGGCCATGCTGGAGGATATCGCCATCCTTACCGGCGGTACCGTGATCAGCTCCGAACTTGGTTATGAGCTGAAGGATACCACTATGGATATGCTGGGCCATGCAAAGTCCGTGAAGGTACAGAAAGAGAATACCGTGATCGTGGACGGCGAAGGGGACAAGGAAGCGATCCAGTCCAGAATCGCACAGATTAAGATGCAGATCGAGGAGACCACTTCCGATTTCGACAGAGAGAAGCTGCAGGAGAGACTGGCCAAGCTGGCTGGCGGTGTGGCTGTGATCCGTGTGGGCGCCGCTACCGAGACCGAGATGAAGGAAGCAAAGTTGCGCATGGAGGATGCACTGGCAGCAACCAGAGCGGCTGTGGAAGAAGGCATCATCTGCGGCGGCGGTTCCGCATATATCCACGCTGCAAAGGATGTGGCTAAGCTGGCTGAGACCATGGAAGGCGACGAGAAGACCGGTGCGAACATTGTGTTGAAGGCTCTGGAGTCTCCTCTTTACCACATTGCGGCTAACGCGGGCCTGGAAGGCAATGTGATCATCAACAAGGTTCAGGAGTCCGAGGCAGGTGTGGGCTTTGACGCATTGAAGGAAGAGTATGTGGATATGGTGAAGGCAGGCATTCTGGATCCCGCAAAGGTTACCAGAAGCGCTCTGCAGAACGCTACCAGTGTGGCAAGCACTCTGCTTACCACGGAGAGCGTTGTCGCAAATATCAAGGAAGATGCTCCCGCGATGCCTGCAGGCGGCCCCGGAATGGGCGCTTACTAATTAAAGAGACAGTGAAGTAAATTTAGAGCCACGGGAATACTTTAGTTTCCGTGGCTCTGTTGTGTCAGAAGAAGTTTTGCCGCCACACATAAAATGAAGACTGAGAGCTTGGCCATAATGCAATTTTGGCGGTAATGTTACAGATCCTGCAGCCGCTTTCAGCCGTGAACGCGAACAAGTAATTGCAAAACCACTTGACATAGTATTGAAAACCATGTATGGTATTTTTGGGATAGATGATGTCAACTTTATGTTTCTGGAAATATATGGTAAAATGTGTGCAAAGGGCAGAGTCAAGTGAGTAAAGAAACAGCTGCCGAGCTTGCTCGGGCAGATGATTATTTACTCATTTGACGA
>JAIEKC010000514.1:0-4257 GCA_029064505.1 Acetatifactor sp. | reverse complement strand
CTGGGGCATTGGAGAACGACTAAAACGCAAATCCAGCGTAAAAAGAAGGAACCGGTAAGGCGGCAGAGCCCGCAGAGAAAGAGGAAACCGGAAAAACGGCAAAGCCTGCGAAAAAAGAGAACACCGCTAAAAAGAAGGAACCGGTAAAGAAGGATGATGCCGCAAAGCAGACAGAGTCTGCATAAAAGAAAGTGAATTTCCTGATCACAGCGATAACCGCTGCTGCGGAGGCATAGACTGTAAAAAACGGAGGCGGTAAGGAGCACAGCCGCAGCAGTATACCGGGTATAGCGAAAACAGGGGATTTTCATCCTGATCTGAGTCGCCGAACAACGGCGGCATGATTTTCAAACACGCTCCGGCTTTTTGGCTTTGGAAGTGTGAGATGCCGCAAAGCGGGATCATGGAGGTTATGATGAAGTATGTACTGGGACTGACGGCTGCGCAGGAAGAGAATGTGGAAGAGATCATAGGGGAAGTGGAAGAGCTGATGAAGCCGGGGGTTCTGAAATCCTATCTTTCGGCGATTCCCGAAAAAGCAATGGATCTGGGATTTAGAGTGCTGCTTGCGGTGGTAGTATTCCTGATCGGCGTGCAGCTGATCAAATTGATCCGAAGCATTATCCGCAAGTCCATGAAGCGGGCCAACGCGGAGGTGGGCGCCGTCCAGTTTGTGGACTCCTTTGTGAAATCGGCGCTGTATATGATGCTGGTGCTGATGATCGCCTCCTCCTTTGGCCTGGATGCGGCAAGCATTGTGGCGGTTCTGGGCTCTGCAGGTGTGGCCATCGGTCTGGCGGTTCAGGGAAGCCTTTCCAATCTGGCCGGAGGCGTGCTGATCCTGATCTTGAAGCCCTTTAAGGTGGGAGATTATATCAGAGAAGATTCCTCCGGAAAAGAGGGAACCGTCACGGAGATCCAGATCTTTTACACCAGGCTGCTGACCTTTGACAATCAGACGGTGATCCTGCCCAACGGCAATCTTGCCAATAACAGTCTTGTCAATGTATCCGCGGAAGCACACCGCAGAATGGATATCAAGGTGGGGATTTCCTACCGGGCGGATCTGAGGAAGGCCAAGGAGGTGCTGCAGCAGGTGTTGGAAAAGGACGAGAAGACTGTCAAGGACAAAGATATGCTGGTGTTCGTGGATGAACTGGCAGAGTCCGCCGTTGTCCTTGGGGTTCGTTGCTGGTTCGAGCAGGAGGACTTCTGGAGCGGAAAGTGGCGTGTCACGGAGAATTGTAAGCTCGCTCTGGATGAGGCGGGTATCGAAATACCTTATAATCAACTGGATGTGCATGTAAAAAGTGAATGAGAAGTATACGGAAAACGGCATGGCTTCGGCTGTGCCGTTTTGAATCGGGCAGATCATATCCGCTGCATGTATGTCACATTGATCTTACCGGCATAAAACAATATGGAAGAGGATATCAAATGAAGGAATTGAGTCACAAGAATGACAGATATAAAATGAATTGGATCGAAGGAAACACGGAGTGGGGTACGGTGAAAGCACCGGACGGACTTGACATTTCCATATCTTCCGAGCGGAAAGAAAATGTCATTATCGAAACTTACCGGTTTACCAATAAGACAGACAGGGATATTTTTACATCCCTGAAGGATATTTCCATTTATGCGTCCTTTAACGATGACTATCCGGATGCCGGGACCTGTATGACGAACCGCTGCCATGCGCATATCTGGTGCGGTGAGGATATTTCCTATGTTATGGCGCTGCGCATGGGCGGCGAAGGACCCGGACTGGGACTTGTTCTGACAGAGGGAAGTCTTGGCGGGTACAGCATTGAGCGCGACCTGGCAAGGAGAAGCAATGACAGGGGGGATTTTATCCTGCATCCCTCTCCGGTCAGTCTTGTCTCGGGGGAAAGCTTTTCCATCTCCTGGACCTTATTCTGGCATGAGGGAATAAGGGATTTTTATGAGCTGCTCAAACGCTATAATACCCGCCATATGGAGGTTTCCGCCGAGAATTATGTTGTGTTTGAGGGCGAGGAGATAAAGGTTGCCGTCAGACCGGTATTTGATCATGCGGAAGAGGATGTTTGCATAAAGGACGGTGAAGCTCCTGTGGATTTTGCCGTTGAAGACGGTGTCATACGGATCAGGAAAAATGCTCTTATCGGTGAGCATATATTTCAGATCAGCGTAAAGGGTATCCATACGCATTGCCGTATTCTAGTGCTCCCTGCATTTAAGAAGCTTGCGGAAAGGCGCTGCCATTTTATTGCAGAGAAGCAGCAGTACAGAAATGCGGGCAGCAGGCTTGACGGAGCGTATCTCATTTATGACAATGAGGAAAAGCATATGTACTACAGCGGAAGAAGCGATTTTAACGGCGGCCGGGAGCGCGTCGGCATGGGCGTGCTGATTGCAAAATATCTGCAGAAACGGGAGGATAAGACATTGTCTGACAGCCTGGACCGCTATGTGGAGTATGTGGAAAGAGAACTGTTTGATCCGGAGACAGGTGTTGTTTATAATGATTATCAGCGTGACGGCAGATGGAACCGACTCTATAACTATCCTTGGATCAGCGTTCTGTATATGGAACTGTATAAGCTGCGCCGCGAGAAGAAAATGGTCTTATACGCATACCGGGCGCTGCGGTCATACTATGAGCAGGGAGGTGCCGGCTTTTATGCCATTGAGATTCCCGTGCATGACATTGTCTCCTGCCTGGAAAAGGAGAATATGATGGAGGAAAAAGCCACTCTTATGGACTGGTTTGAAAAGCATTGTGAAATGCTCTCGGGGAACGGTTTGAATTACCCCACATCCGAGGTGAATTACGAACAGAGCATTGTTGCGCCGGCGGCACATATCCTCCTGCAGATGTTCCGGGTTACGGGAGAACAGAGATACCTGGATGCCGCCGGGGAACAGATCAGGGTACTGGAGCTGTTTAACGGCCTGCAGCCTGACTGTCATCTGTATGAAGTGGCGATACGCCACTGGGACGGCTATTGGTTTGGCAAGCGGAGAATGTACGGTGATACCTTTCCCCATTACTGGAGCGCGCTCACGGCAAATGTCTATGCCGATTACGCTGCCGTGACAGGCAATATGGAGTATCGGAGAAAAGCCAATGCGGCGCACAGAGCCGTGATGAGCCTGTTCATGCCGGACGGAAGCGCTTCCGCCGCATATGTGTATCCCGTTTCCGTAAACGGGAGGGATGCCGGGTATTATGATCCTTATGCGAACGACCAGGATTGGGGGATGTATTTTATGATGAAGTATACGGAGTGATCATTAGTTACCGGTAATAGCGCTGGCTTTTTGGTAAAAATGAAGGATCTGACAGTTTATGTAATGAAATGGCTAAGCGGTGACGACTCTGCTCAGGCAGGATCAGGAATTGTTGACTTTGGCAGAGAGTGTGGATATACTGAGTACATAAGAGGAAGGAACAGGATCTGAACTGGAAATAGGAGACAGTGCATGGCGAGAACGGTAGGAATCGGACACCAGAATTTTGAAACGATCCGGAGAGAGGGATATTTCTATGTGGATAAGACGGATCTGATACGGGAGTGGTGGGAGAGCGGGGACAGCGTAACCCTGATCACCCGTCCGAGACGTTTTGGCAAGACGCTGAACATGAGTATGCTGGAGCAGTTTTTTTCCGTAAAATATTCCGGATGCGGCGACCTGTTCGAGGGGCTTTCCATCTGGCAGGAGGAAAGATACCGCCGGCTGCAGGGGACTTATCCCGTGATCGCGGTCAGCTTTGCGGATGTGAAGGAGACATCTTATCAGGACACCAGAAAGAAAATAGGCAGGATCGTCGCGGAACTGTATAACCGGTTGGATTTTCTGTCGGACAGTGAGAAGCTGAATGAGAATGAAAAGACATTATTCCGGCAGATATCAGCCGGTGTGGATGGCGGACTGCTGACAGACTCTCTCAAATTCCTGTCAAACTGTCTGATGCAGCATTATGGGAAAAGAGTGATCATCCTTCTGGACGAGTATGACACACCCATGCAGGAGGCTTATGTGAACGGGTATTGGGATGAAATGGCGTCCTTTATCAGAAACCTGTTCAACGCGGCTTTCAAGACGAATCCCTATCTGGAGCGTGCTATTATGACAGGGATCACGAGGATCAGTAAGGAGTCTGTTTTTTCTGATCTGAATAACTTAAAAGTAGTGACAACAACTTCAGAAAGCTATGCGTCCTGTTTCGGATTTACGGAGAAGGAAGTGTTTGCGGCTCTGGAGGAATAC
>JAIEKC010000513.1:0-1441 GCA_029064505.1 Acetatifactor sp. | reverse complement strand
ATCATCGGCGGCGGAGATACGGGCAATGACTGTGTGGGAACCTCCATCCGCCACGGCGCCAGGAGCGTGACCCAGATCGAGATGATGCCCAAAGCGCCGGACAGCCGTGCAGAGGATAATCCATGGCCCCAATGGCCCAAAGTCTGCAAGACCGATTACGGCCAGCAGGAGGCGATCGCCGTGTACGGGCAGGATCCCCGCATCTATGAGTCTACGGTGAAGGAGTTCGTGAAGGATAAGAGCGGGAATCTGAAAGCCGTGAAGATCGTGAAGCTTGCCTGGGAGAAGGATGCTGCCACAGGGCGCATGAGCAGTAAGGAAGTGGCAGGCAGCGAACAGGAGCTTCCCGCGGATATGGTTCTGATCGCAGCTGGCTTTCTGGGCGCCCAGAGCTATGTTGCGGAGGCGTTCGGCGTGGAATTGAACGAACGCACCAATGTGAAGACCGAGACGGGGAAATACCTGACAAGCAAGGAGAATGTCTTTGTCACCGGAGATATGCACCGGGGACAATCCCTGGTAGTATGGGCCATCCGGGAGGGAAGGGAAGCGGCCCGGGCCGTGGATGAGAGCCTGATGGGGTATTCGAATCTGGTAGTGCAATAGAATGGGAGAGAGCAGTCGATCGGTGATGTTCCTGACAGGTTTTGCAGGTTCCGGGGGACTTTTGAGATAATTTTGTTTGAGTTCCGCTGCGTATTTTGAAATATACAGGGGATATATGGAGTATTTCCGGGGGATCAGGTACCTGGATGTTTAGTGATATATACCTGGCAGGTCATTCTTGAAACTGGAAGGTACTGGTGGAGAAATTTGCCAGTGCCTTTTACAGTGGCTATAAAGTCAGGCCTGATGTTTTGGCGTTTGCACAGGATGGTCATGCAATGACAGGAATGGTTTACAGGTATGAGACCATGGGTGCATTGCCAGTTGGTCATTACAGGCTTATGAATCTTGAGAATCTGAGTATACAGGAGGAAGTAACCTGCAATTATGATTCCATGCTTCATGTATATCCGAGCAGGGGCATGGATTATTCTGTCCTCAGTGATGAGGAAAAAGCTGTTCTGGATAAGGTGATCACAAAGTTCAAGGATTATAAAGCCAAGGAAATTGTTGACCATATGCATGAGGAAAAAGCATATAAGGAGACAAAAGCGGGACAGATCATTCCATTCAGCCTGGCAAGAGATATAAGAGCTTTTTAGGCCGCTCTGCTTTCTGTTGTCCTTTGCCCGGAGGCGGCCGTCTTTTCCGTGCGTTCCGCCTGTCTCCTGCGGATCTCTTTCCGGTATGCCGTATATTTTGAGGAGTAAAGGATTGGGGTGGTACTCTTTGCTCTTCCCATATTTACATATGTTACAGGAGAGTTGGGATTATCTCCCTGATATTGCTTTTCTTTATGATCGTTTAAATCTTTATATATTCTTTTTTACACAGA
>JAIEKC010000512.1:0-4336 GCA_029064505.1 Acetatifactor sp. | reverse complement strand
GTCCTGCTGTCAAGGAACCTGTCTATCAGTCCGTAGGCAGGCGCATCCTCCGCGGACATGTAATTGTCACGCTCCGTATCCGCCTGAATGACCTCAATGGGCTTCCCCGTATTCTCCGCCAGAATGCGGTTCAGTCTCTGTCTGCTCTTCTGCATATGATCCGATACGATCTTAATATCCGTGGCCTGCCCCTGAATACCGTTTCCACGGATGGCAGGCTGATGTATCATGATCTCCGCATTGGGGAGCGCCATGCGCTTTCCCTTTGCTCCCCCTGCCAACAGAAAGGAGCCGAAACTGGCGGCAAGCCCTATACAGATGGTGGACACGTCACATTTGATATACTGCATGGTATCATATATGGCGAATCCCGCCGTGATCGAGCCGCCCGGGCTGTTGATATAAAGTTGGATATCCTTCTCCTGATCCTGAGCCTCCAGAAAAAGCAGCTGGGCGGTGACCAGCCCCGCGGACACATCGCTTACCTCCTCCCCCAGGAAAATAATCCTGTCGGACAGAAGTCTGGAAAAAATATCATAGCTTCTCTCACCGTGACCGGTCTGTTCCACAACATAAGGGATCGTACTCATGCGGCTGCACCTTCCTTTCTGCAGGCTGCACGGATATGACCTGCAAACAAACTGCCGACAGCTCCTTTGTATACATAAAGAAACCCATTCTGTGCGTTCTGTATGCCCAGCTCCGGCTGCACAGGGTAAAAGCTCCCCCTTTTCCGGTACTCCTGCGGCGTGCACAGATATAACTGTTCAAAAGCCAGCGTAAATGCCTGTTGGGAGCCATAATGTGCCTCGTAGGCGATCTCTACGATCGCTTTCTCCGTCTCCACAAGCTTCCCCGCCGCCAGTGTCAGCCTGCGCCCCTGTATATATTTGTAGATCGTACAGCCGGTTTCCCCGGCAAATATCCTTGCAAGATAGAACTTTGAATAGTGCAGTTCCTCCGCAATCTTATCAAGCCGCAGATCATCCTCCAAATGATCTTCCACATAGTCCGTGATCCTTTTTACAATATTACGATTACTTTCGCCCATCGGCCCGTCCTCCTGTTTCGGGTTCGCTTCGCTCGGCAAATGCCCTATACGGACATTTTAGCACAGGTGGGGGTCAGAGTCTTAATAAATATTGCACTGTTGTAATTGTTCTACATTTTCTTTTTCATATTTCACACAGAGAATACCTCCCTGCATTATTCTCACACTGTCATCTGCATAAGCAATCTCTCCTTTTGTCAATACAGCGACCGCCGCCTTCAAAACAGCTCCGTGAGCCACGATCAATATATTTCCGCTGTCCTCTGTTAGGTATTTTCCAATTCCCGCATCTGCTCTTCTGCAAAGAGCTTCTATGCTTTCTTCCCCATATTTCCCGTTATCCAGGTACATTCCCTCCGTCCAGACCATTCCCTCCGCCTCCCCGAAACTGCGCTCTGTAAACAGCGGTTCCATCATAATACGGCTCTTCTCATACCCAATTTGGGACGCTATGATTTCCGCACTCATTCTGGCTCTCTGTAAGGGGCTGGAGATCATCACATCAATCCGGCAGCCTCTGTCCGACAGATAATCCCCGACCCGCTCCATCTGCGATATGCCGTGCCGGTTCATCGGAATATCCTTACATCCCTGCAACCGTCCTTCTTTATTCCAGTCAGTTTCACCATGGCGAACCAGATATATTATCATAGTCATGTTCCTTTCTGCCTGCAGAAGTCAGTACCAGCTGGGGGTTTGGGCATGTTTCAATCACCCTCCGGAGCAGTCCCGCCTGCGGAAACGGAACCCTCCGCCTTTTTCACCCTGCGGATCACCAGCATGGCAATGGTGAAAGAAAGCATCGCCGTCAGAGTATTGCTCGCTGCCATGACAATTCCCACGCTCTCACTGCCCAGACTTGTATAATTCTGCAGCGCCCACAGAATGGGAATCCGAAAAATAAACACCCTGCTGAAATTACATACCAGCGTCAGCTTCGTTTTGCCGAAACCAAACAGCAGCGCCATGCATGCGCTGTTGATCCCCAGGGGGATACAGCCGCCCAACGCTTCGTAGCGGAACACATGCATGATCAGTTGCTGGAACTCCTCATTAAAGCCCTCTGTGCTGTTGGCAAAAAGCCATGTGATGGGCCCCAGGAACACATTCATGACCAGCAGCCCCACCGCGCCGATAGCCGCATTGACCGCCACCAGACGCCAGAAGGTTCCCAGCGCACGTTTCGTATTTCCCGCCCCCAGATTCTGACTGATAATGGAGGAACCTCCATCCTGAAAGCCGTTCTGAACACCGGTCACAAGCCCGTTGATATTGTTGGATATCCCCAGAGCCCCCACCGTGGTGGAGCCATAATTCTTACTCATGGAATTCACCACCGTCTTTCCAAAGGAAAACGCCACCTTCTCGACAATCACCGGGAAGGACAGGCTCAGCATGGGACCGACCACCCGGCTTTGAAAGACAATACTCTTTCTGTCAAAGGTAAAAGCGTCGTCACCCGCGCACAGATTCTTCACTGCCATCACAAACAGAAACACCTGCGAGACCACCGTAGCCACCGCTATCATGGTGATATCTCCGTTCAATCCATAGATAAAGATTGCTGTCAGCACCAGCTTTAAGGCAATGACAAACATGTTCAGCTTCAGAATGCGTCTGGAATTTCCTCTGGAACGCTCAATGGCGATGTATACATTGTTAAAAAAATTCAATACCGTGGAGAACAGGGTGACGGAAAAGTATCTGGCTCCCACTGCGATAAAATCCTCCGGCGTTCCGAAAAGTCTGAGCAGCCCGGAAGAAAAAGGGATCAGGCACAGAACCACCAGCGCAATGCCGCCGCAGATGGTGAGCAGCGTGCTCAGCCTCTTCTTCACCAGCCTGTAGTCACCCGCCCCATAAGCCTCACTGATCTTCAGGGTGCTGCCCGCAGCCAGACCGCCGCCCACCGCGGAGATCATGCTCTGGAGCTGGGACAGATACGCCACCGCAGAGACGGCCACAGCGCTGACATGGGATGCCATCATGGTATCCAGAATATTAAAAAGATGATTGATCAGCTGGAAAAATGCAAGCGGCACACAGACATGGAAAATAACCCGCCACAGATTTCCCGTCAATGCAAATTCCCTGAATTTTCTGTCCTTCTCAGAAAGAGAAGCGCTTCCCGTCTTCGCCATAGTACACCTCGTCGCCCTTTATATATACCTGCTTACCATACAGTACCTTACCACTAAATAAAAGCATTTTCTACATTATTATCAATCATTTTTTCTAAAAGCACTGTATTCTTGCCACATCTCATACATATTTACTCATTCTTATTTTCGGTAAGAGCCAAACCACTTCTCCACTTGATCCCGTGTACGACTGTCTCAGACTTATCCATGTATGCGGCCTGTAAAACCGGAATCTGCAGCGACCGGCAAATCTTTCCATATCTCTGTCTTTCCGATTCTTCTGTCTTTTCCGCTTAAAAGATCCGACTCATGGCCTCCTGTACTGACCTCACCCCGATGATCTCTATCACGCTGTTCTTTTTACAGTCCTCCGCGCATACGGCAGGAACGATACAGGTGTCAAAGCCCAGCTTTTCCGCCTCCGCCACACGCTGTGCCGCCTGACTGACGGCCCGCACCTCGCCGCTCAGGCCCACCTCGCCGAAAGCGATCAGTCTGGGATTTAAGGGCTTATTTTTAAAACTGGAAAGAAGTGCGAGCACAATGCCCAGATCGATCGCCGGTTCCAACACTTTCATGCCTCCCGTGATGTTCACATAGGCATCACAGTCGCCCAGCTGCACACCGGAACGCTTTTCCAGCACTGCCATCAGCAGATTTACCCGGTTGAAATCCGTCCCGGTTGTCTGGCGTCTTGGTATCCCGAAATTACTGTGGCACACCAACGCCTGGATCTCGATCAGGAGCGGCCTTGTACCCTCCATGGTACACACCACCACCGAGCCGCTGGCGCCCTCGGGACGGCCGTTCAGCATATATTCGGAGGCATTCTGCACCTCCACCAGCCCCTGCTCCTGCATCTCAAAGACTCCGATCTCGTTGGTGGAGCCGAAACGGTTCTTCACTCCCCGCAGAATACGGTAAGAGGCATGGCGGTCTCCCTCAAAATACAGCACCGTATCCACCATATGCTCCAACACCCTGGGGCCTGCCACGGTTCCCTCCTTCGTCACATGCCCCACGATCATCACAGAAACCCCCAGTCCCTTTGCCAGCTGCAGCAGGATACCTGTGGACTCCCTGACCTGGGACACGCTGCCGGGAGCTGCCGAGACCGCCTCATTATACATGGTCTGGATAGAGT
>JAIEKC010000511.1:0-8104 GCA_029064505.1 Acetatifactor sp. | reverse complement strand
TGTCTGCCGGGGCTGCCCGTCTTACCTCGGAAGTATAAACGGATATGCCTCAGGATAAAAGGATACTGTCAATGCTTATAAAGTAACTCCCTGCTTAAAGATCGCCATGTCATGGAATCCTGCGGCCTCGCTGCAGACCTTCTTTCCGGAAGCAACCTCCACCACATAGTTAAATAAATTCTCCGTCTCCGCCGCCATATTGCTGTCCTCCACCAAAACGCCCGCATTGAAATCGATCCAGTTGGACTTCTTTCCCGCCAGTCGGGAGTTGGTGGCTATCTTCATGGTAGGCACAGGGGAAGCAAAAGGAGTTCCCCGTCCGGTGGTAAACAGAACGATATGGGCTCCTGCCGCCGCCAGAGCCGTGGCCGCCACCAGATCGTTGCCGGGTGCGCTCAGCAGGTTCAGACCGGGCGTTTTCACCGTCTCGCCATACTGCAATACGCCCTTCACCAGAGCGCTGCCGGACTTCTGTGTACAGCCCAGAGACTTGTCTTCCAGAGTGGAAATGCCTCCCTTCTTGTTTCCGGGGGAGGGATTCTCATAAATCGTCTGGTTATGGCTCTTGAAATAATTCTTAAAATCATTGATCAGATCCACCGTCTGATGGAACAGTTCCTCGTTTGCACAGCGGTTCATCAGGATCGTCTCCGCGCCAAACATCTCGGGAACCTCGGTAAGGATCGTGGTGCCGCCTTTGGAGATCAGCAGATCGGAGAAACGGCCCACCAGGGGATTTGCGGTGATACCGGAAAGTCCGTCGCTGCCGCCGCACTTCATGCCCACTACCAGCTTGCTGACACTGACAGGCTCTCTCTCAAAACCGGAAGCATAATCAATCAGCCCCCTGATGATCTCCACTGCATCCGCGATCTCGTCATCGGATTCCTGGGACACCAGGAACTTCACCCTGTTCTCATCATAGTCGCCGATATAAGGCTTCAGCACATCAATATTGCTGTTCTCACAGCCCAGTCCCAGCACCAGCACACCGCCCGCATTGGGATGATTGATCAGATCCGCCAGGATCTTTCTGGTGTGTTCCTGGTCATCGCCCATCTGGGAACATCCGTAAGGATGGGGGAACGCTATGACTTCCTCCACAGTACCCTTCACAAAAGCATTGGCCTGCTTTGCAATAGCGGTTGCCACATTATTGACACAGCCCACCGTGGGGATCACCCAGATCTCATTCCGGACGCCCACTTTGCCGTCAGGACGGTTAAAGCCCATAAAAGTGACATCCTCCGTGGTCTTCTCCTCCACAGGTGTAGGCTCATAGGTATACTCCAGAAGATCGCCCAACGCCGTCTTTACATTATGGGTATGAATCCAGCTGCCACATTTAACCGCTTCTTTCGTGTTGCCGATGCGGTAACCGTACTTGATGACTTCGCCGCCCTCGGGAATATCGCAGATTGCCATCTTATGGCCTGCAGGGATCTCCTCCAGTGCAGTGATGTTCTGTATTTCCCCCTGCACCTCCACCGGAACGGATTCCCCTGCAGGAATCACGTTCAGTGCCACAACTACGTTGTCATTATCATGAATTTTTAAGAAATTTTGCATAACGCCGCCCTCATACCATTCGTCTTGATATCATCCAGATAAGCAGTCACCGCATCTGTCAGACCGGGAACCTGATTCAGATCCTGTCCGTGGAAATCCTCTCTTCCAAGGTAAGCAGTCACAAATTCTCCGGTATCCTTCTCACAATTGTCACGGAAGAACTCCAACACGGGCATGTCGTCCTTCACGCTGTATTCCTGACCGTTCCTGTGCCCGATCAGCACACCGTCCCTGATCTCGGTGCCGGTGTAGAATGCCATCAGCGCCGCGATGGAGAAGGTCATATGAGCCGGGAGCCTGCCGAACTTATCCACATAACCCAACAGGCTGGGCAGACATCTCGCTCTCCACTTGGAAACGGAATTCAGGGAAATCGCCAGCAGCGCATGGTCTACATAAGGATTATTGAAACGGTTAACCACCTCACCCGCAAATGCCTTCAGCTCATCCTCGGGAAGGGTCAGGGTAGGGATAACCTCGTCAAAGATCGTCTTGTTCATGAAATCACGGATATCGTCGTCCTCCATGGACTGTCTCACGATATCGTTTCCGCAGAGCCAGGATGCCAGTACGAAGGAAGTGTGCGCACCGTTCAGGATACGAACCTTTCTCTGCTTGTAGGGATGATGGTCATCCGTAAATACCACGGGAAGTCCCGCACCGGGAAGATCGAATTCCTTACTGATATCCTTGTCGGACTCGATCACCCAGAGAGCGAAAGGTTCGCCGGTTACCAAGATATGATCCTCATAGCCCAGCTTCTCCCACTCTTCCTTCTCGGTAGCGCGGGGATAACCGGTGACGATCCGGTCCACCAGGGTAGCGGTGAAGATACATGCCTCTTCCACCCACTTCTTAAATTCATCTGACAGGCCCCAGAGCTCGATCAGCTGCATCACGCACTTCTTCAGCATAATGCCGTTGTCATCGATGAGCTCAACGGGCAACATTACGAGGCCCTTGCTCATATCGCCCTTAAAGGTCTCAAATCTGTGATACAGGAACTTGGTCAGCTTTCCGGGGAATGTCTTAGGGGGATTCAATTCAAACTGATCCGTATTATCGAACACAATGCCTGCCTCGGTGGTGTTGGATACCACAAAGCGCAGAGTGTCAATCTCAGCCAGTCCCATATACTTATCATACTCGTTATAGGTGTCAACCACATCCGAAACGCTGGTAACTACTCTGTTGAGGATTTTGCCTTCGCCGTCCACATTGCCGCGAAGGGAAACGGTGTACTGGCAGTCCTGATTATGGAACATATCCAGGTTACCGAATTCAATGGGTTTGATCAGTACGATATCACCATCGAAGGTACCCTGCTCGTTTGCAATATCGATCATGTAATCCACAAATGCGCGGAGGAAATTACCCTCACCAAACTGTACGACCTTAACAGGTCTCTCTTTCTTACCGGTCATTGACTTGTTTAAAAGTTCCATTTTTTCTCCCTTCTGCCCGTTCTTACGGACATGCCATTTCTTCACGACCCACGTACTTTCCATGTCACTGTTCACTCATCGCCTCTGCGAAGTGTTTTCACGCACTGTTACATGAAAAAGATCAAGACTGCCCTGCCTGCTCTCCAACAGATTTTATGTAAGTACTTTCATAAATAATTCTACTGCCAAAAACTTCTTTCGTCAATATATAAAAAATGAAATATTTCCTGCATCTTCCGAAAAATATGTCTTGAAAAAAAGAACGCGGTTGGCTATAATCTAAATTAAGATATTTTGTAACTACTTACAATTTTCTTTCATAAGAAATGCTGCTCTGAATTTCTTAAAAAGATATTTAACAACGAGGTAACACCCATGACAATCTACGACATCTCCGAAAAGGCCGGTGTTTCCATCGCTACGGTATCCCGTGTCTTGAATGGAAGCAGCAATGTCAGTGAAAAGACGAAGAAAAAGGTGCTGGATGTGATCAACCGGTATGAGTACACTCCCAACGCATTCGCCAGAGGGCTTGGGCTCAATACCATGAAGACCATCGGCATCATGTGCGCTGACAGCTCCGATCTCTATCTGGCAAAAGCGATCTATTATATAGAACGGAAGCTGCGCGCCAATGACTACGACAGCATTCTCTGTTGTACGGGTTATGAACTGGAATCAAAAATGTCTTCCATGAACCTTCTGATCACAAAAAAGGTGGATGGGATCATACTGGTAGGTTCCAATTTCATCTATGAGACGGAGAGCGACAACAAATATATCGCCGATGCCGCCGCACAGATCCCCGTCATGTTATTGAACGCGGACCTGGACGCCCCCAATGTGTACAGCGTGGTTTCCGACGATTTTACTTCCATGTATGAAGCCACTTTACAGATGATCGACACAGGGATCCGGGATATCCTTTACTTCTATAACTCTACCTCCTACAGCGGCAAGCGAAAGCTGGCGGGCTACCGGGCGGCAATGGAGGAGAGAAAGCTTCTGACCGGCGGAAACCACATGCAGTTTTACCATGGTTCCCATGAGGATATTCCCGCCATGACAGAACACTTAAAGAAGCTGAACCGGAAGGGCTTCGAATTTCACGGGATCATTGCCGCAGATGACACCCTGGCTCTTGCCAGTGTAAAATATGCAAAGGAAATGGGATATCATATCCCGGAGGATTTTTCCATTCTGGGCTACAATAATTCCATGTTGGTCAACTGCTGCGACCCGGAACTGACCAGTATAGATAATAAGCTGGATACTCTGTGCCAGCATCTGATCACCACCCTGCTGGGAGTGCTGAACGGCAATGAAATGCCCAAGAAAACCATTTTTTCAGGTGAGATTGTAAAACGGGGCACCACCCGTTGAGATATTACAATAAAATATGGTTCAATCAAATTAATGGAGGAGAAAAAATGAAAGCATTTATGGACAAAGACTTTCTGCTGGAAAGCGAGACCGCCAAGAAGCTGTTTCACGAATATGCAGAGAACACCCCTATTCTGGATTACCATTGCCACATCAATCCCAGGGAGATCGCTGAGAACCGCCAGTTTGACAATATCACTCAGGTATGGCTGGGCGGAGATCACTATAAGTGGCGTCTGATGCGTTCCTTCGGCGTGGATGAAAAGTACATCACAGGCGACGCTTCCGACTATGATAAATTCTGCAAATGGGCAGAATGCCTTGGCAAAGCCATCGGCAATCCCCTGTTTCACTGGAGCCATCTGGAGCTGCAGAGATACTTCGGCTACAACGGCGTTCTGAACAAAAATACTGCCGATGAAGTATGGAAGATCTGTAATGAAAAACTGGCACAGCCCTCCATGAGCGTGCGCAATATCATCAAGAACAGCAACGTAACCCTGATCTGTACTACCGACGATCCCATTGATTCCCTGGAATGGCATAAAAAAATTGCCGAGGACGACAGCTTTGACGTAAAGGTGCTCCCCGCATGGAGACCTGATAAAGCCATGAATATCGAGAAGCCGGATTATCTGGATTATCTGGTTAAACTGGCAGAAGCTGCGGATGTCCCCAAGATCACCACCTTTGCCGCATTGAAAGAGGCATTGAAGAAGCGTATGGAATTCTTTGCATCCATGGGATGTAATGTTTCCGACCACGCTCTGGAATATGTAATGTACGTTCCCGCAAGCGATGACGAGATTGAAGAAATCTTCTTAAAGAGAAGGAACAGGATGATCCTTACAAGAGAAGAAGAGCTGAAATTCAAGACCGCATTCATGATCTTTGTGGGCAGGGAATATCACAGGCTTGACTGGGCAATGCAGCTTCATTACGGCTGTAAGAGGGACAACAATACTCTCATGTTCGAGAAGCTGGGCCCCGACACCGGATACGACTGCATCAACAATGACGCTCCTTCCGCACAGATGGCAGACTTCCTGAACGCACTCTGTGTGACCGGCGAGCTGCCCAGAACCATTTTATACAGCCTGAACCCTAACGATAATCAGTCCATCGGCGCTGTGATCGGCTGCTTCCAGGATTCCTCTGCCGTAGGTAAGATACAGCAGGGCAGCGCATGGTGGTTCAATGATCACAAGACCGGCATGGTAGAACAGCTCATCTCTCTGGCAAATCTGGGCAACCTGTCCGGCTTCGTAGGCATGCTGACCGATTCCAGAAGCTTCCTGTCTTATACGAGACATGAATATTTCAGACGCATCCTGTGCAACCTGATCGGCACCTGGGTGGAAGGCGGCGGATTCCCTGCAGATTATGAGATCCTTTCCGAGATCATTAAGGACATCTCCTACAATAATGCAAAGAACTACTTTAAATTCCCTCTGCAATAAAATGCCGTAAGAAACAGTTCCTAAGCATCACTTTCAGAACTCTTATTCAAAATGCCTGTCTCTCAATCTTGAGGGACAGGCATTTTTTATCCGCTGAGCATATTGAAAAGCCCCGGTGAGGTATACTGGGGCTTTTCATGGTATGAGAGAAAATTTAGAGGAATGTTTCATTCCAAGAGTCATTCTACCTTAAATTCTAATACTTTTCTAAGGTTTTTATGCCTTTTTTATGTAAAATTACTGTTTTTTCATGTCGGATGATGTATACTGATAATAACTGTCTCTCAACAATTTGAAACAAACAGAAAAGGAGTTTTTATGCCTGCCGAAAAAGGGAACAAGAAACGCGATATCAGCAGAATCACCGTGACAAGAGGAAAGAGAGGCGATTTCTCTCCCAAGCAGTCCGACCACAGTCATGGTTACTATGAGATTTTCTTCCTGTTGTCGGGAAGATGCCGTTTTCTGCTCAAAGACACCGTTCACTACCTGGAAAAGGGTGACCTGGTTTTTATCATTCCCGGCGAATTACACCATGCCGTTTACTCCAGGGACGGCGGCTGCGAAATCATAATGATCTATTTCAAAAAGGAACATATCGACTGGAATATGTTTCCCGGACGAAACACTTCCGACCACGCTCAGGAACAGCCGCACTCCTTTATGGGAAGCATCCCTGCCCTTTACCAGGAGGATTTCATCAGTCTCCTGACCCGCATGCTCACCGAGAATACGGAAATCGATGAATATTCCACAGGGTTTACGGTATGTTACCTTCAGGAGGCGCTGTTAATGCTGATGCGCTATTCCGTGATGAACGAGGAGGAACCGCAGCTTTTAAATTCCCGGGATGCGGATATCCTGCTTGCCACCAAATACATCTATAAGAATTACAGAAAGCCGCTTTCCCTGGAAGAAGTTTCGGCACAGGCTGCCCTGAGTCCTACTTATTTCAGTAAGAAATTCAAGCAGGTCACAGGCATGGGCTTCAAGGAATACCTGAACTTTGTACGGCTGAAACACGCCCAGACCGCACTTCTGACCACCAGCAATACCATCACGGATATCGCTCTGGAAAACGGCTTTAACGACAGCAATTATTTCAAGGACTTATTCAAAAAGATATACGGCAAATCTCCCCGGGAATTCCGAAAGCATCCCGAATGATCGCCCTTCCGCAAAGCGGGGAAGGATGCATCCCAATTAGTGAAATGCAGGACCCAATTGGGGAATCGTAGTGGAGCTATGGTGACCAAATTGGGGCGCAGCCGGCCGCGAAGCAGGGCGTGCAGACCGGGAGAAATGATTTTTCAAACACGCTCTCTCCGTCCAATTCCTAACCGGACGGAATATCAGGTGATGGCTTCGATGTCCTTTGCGGACCCCATGACCATCACGCTCTCATCCTCCTCGAACACATGGGAGGGATGAGGCAGGGGATAGATCTGGTTCTGCTTTTTGGTGGCCATGACGCTCACATGGTATTTCGTCCGTATGGACAGATCCACCATGCTCTTTCCCAGCCATTTCCGGGGCACGGCAATCTCATAAATACCGATTTCCGGGGTCAGCTCCACATAGTCAAAAATGGTGTCCGCACCGAACTTGATGGCCAGCCTCTCCGCCACCTCCCGCTCCGCATAGGAGACGTAATCCGCCCCGTTTCGCAGGAGCAGCTTTTTATGCACATCCTTTGTGGCCCTGGCCACAATATATTTACATCCCAGGTCCTTCAACAGCACTGTGATCTCCAGCACTGTCTGAAAATTCTCTCCTATGGCGATCACCGCCAGATCAAAATTGCGGATCCCCAGTGACTCCATAAAGCGCTCATCCGTGGCATCGCCGATCAAAATCTGCCGGATCGTCCCCACCGCCGCATCCGCTCTCTCCTCGTCGCAGTCTATCGCCATCACCTCGTGGCCGTTCTGCAGAAATTTCTGAGCCATGTGGCGTCCGAACCGTCCCAGCCCGATCATTAAAATTGATTTCATATTTCCTGCTCCAATTCCTTCCCGTCCGGTCTGTGCCGGACCAATACAGCTATACTTATATCTGCTCTTTCAAGCCTGTCCTTCTTTCCTTCACCGAAAGCAGTACCACCGGCGCTGCCTGGTTTTGATATGCTTCCGCTTTATGCCTCCTTCTCACCCCACCTGAACCTTCTCCAGCGGCAGTCTGGAATTTGTCACCCGCTTCTCCGAGGAAAATGCCAGCAGCATAGTGATGGATCCCACTCTTCCGCAC
>JAIEKC010000510.1:0-11723 GCA_029064505.1 Acetatifactor sp. | reverse complement strand
ATCCGGGGACCGTTCAGACATGCCGTGGGCGCGACTTTTGCACTTTTTGCCACCCAGATATTCTCACCTCTCTCCTCGAAAATATCCTCCGGCAATGACTTTCCAAGTTCTATGATAAAATCGTGGATCCCGGGCAGCACCTCCCAGGGATACACCACATCCCGGAATAATTCCGAAGCAATAGTCTGGTTCAGATCATATAATTCTGATACTGTGATACAATTATTCATCTTTTCATCTCTCCCACTCTTCTTTTTTATTACTTTTACTTCTTATAATTCTCCGCAGCGGCATTAAACTGACCGTACAGCGAGCGTTGATTATTCAGCTGCTTCACATATTCCGTCCTCCTGCCTACAAAGCCGGTGAGCTTCGCCATATATTCCTCGGAGGTGATATCTCCTGCCGCCACCATAGTCAACCCCTTCTCCCAGCTTGCCGTCAGAGAGGGGTCTAAAAGCGCCCTGATGGAGCCGTTTACCACATCATAGATCATCTCTCCCATAAGGGTAGGCGTCAGCACCTGGGTCTTCTTATTCAGGGCCAGATACTCAATGTTCACCAGTTTTTTCAGGATTTCCGCGCGGGTGGCACTGGTCCCGATGCCGCTCCCCTTGATCTGGGCACGGAGCTCCTCGTCCTCAATAAACTGACCTGCATTCTCCATGGTCAGGATGATGCTTCCCGATGTGTACCTTTTGGGCGGCGAAGTCTCACCCTCTTTGATCTCGTAGGAGTCCACTGTCACACGGGTGCCCTTTTTCAGTGCCATAAGGAGCTTTAAAAGCGCCTCGTCGCACCCGGCATCCATTTCTCCGCCTTCTCCGGTATCCTTCCCTTTGTTTCCGCCAGAGCTTCCGCTGCTTCCCGCACTCCCGTCCCCGCCAGAGCTTCCGCTGCTTCCCGCACTCCCGTCCCCGCCAGAGCTTCCGGTTTCCCTGCCTTCGCCCGGCTTTCCACCGGTTCTGCTTTCCTGACCGGCTGCCATATTATCTTTCTTAAAGGAAGGAACCGCAACCTTTAAATATCCCTCTTCCTCCAACACCTTGAAATTGGAGAAAAACTTTTCCTCCTTTACTTTCACGGTAAGGGCAAATTTCCGATACACCGCCGCCGGGTAGAAAATGCTCAGAAACCTGCGCACAATGATCTCATAGACCTTTGCGGAGACTCCCGGAAGACTGTTCAGATTATTTAAGCCCTGTCCCGTGGGAATCACCGCATAGTGATCCGTGATCTGTTTGTCATTTACATACCGCGTTTTGGCAATTCCCTTATAGCTTCCGCTATTCAGGATTTCCGCCGCAAAGACCGCCGCCGGGGCATAATTGCGCAAGCCCCCGATATTCTTATGGATTTCCTTCGCCACCGCCGTGGAGAGCACACGGGCATCGGTTCTGGGATAAGTCACCATCTTCTTCTCATACAGCTCCTGAATGATCCGCAGCGTCTCATCCGGGCTGATCTTAAAGTATTTGGAACAGTCGTTCTGCAGCTCTGCAAGATTATACAGGAGGGGCGGATTCTTATTTTCCTTCTTCCGCTCTATGGATTCCACCACCACATCCCCCACAGGCTCCTCCCACAGATGTGCGATCAACTGTTCCGCGCTCTCTTTTTCCTTAAACCCGTTTTCCTTATAGAGCTTCGGCGACGCGTAATACGGAGATCCCTCCACCGCCTTCCACTCACCGGAAAGAGACTTATCCCGGAGCCTGAAGCTGCCCAGCACACGGTAAAAGGGCGTCTTCACAAACGTCCGTATCTCCCGTTCCCTGTTGACAACGATCCCCAGGACACAGGTCATGACACGGCCCACAGAGATCACCGCCCTGTCACGTTTCAGGTAATCCTTCACGCTCCGCCCATACTTTAAGGTCAAAGCCCTGGAAAAATTGATTCCCATGAGATAATCTTCCTTAGCCCGCAGATAAGCCGCGTCACTCAGGCTGTCATACTCCTTTAAGTCCCTGGCTTCGCGGATTCCTCTTAAGATCTCCTCTTCCGTCTGAGAGTCGATCCACACACGGCGCCGGTCCTTGCCCTTTACTCCCGACATCTGTTCCACCAGACGGTATATATACTCTCCCTCACGCCCGGAGTCCGTGCACACATAGATCGTAGTCACATCCTCACGTTTCATCAGGGAGCTTACTATATCATACTGCTTTCTGGAACTGTCTATCACCTCATATTTAAATTCTTCCGGAAGAAAAGGGATGGTGTCAAAGCTCCACCTTCTGTATCTTTCGTCATAGACCTCGGGATAGCTCATAGTCACCAGATGGCCCACACACCATGTGACAATGGCGTTCTCCGATTCCAGATAACCGTCACGAGACCTCATATTTATTTTAAGGGCGTTGGCAAATTCTCTTGCAACGCTTGGTTTTTCCGCAATAAATAAACTTTTTCCCACAAACTACCGTCCTTCATCCAGCGAAACAGTGAACAGCTTTACTTTCCCCTGTGCCGCCGCCTCCTGCAAGGCCTCATCGAACCCTTTTTCGCAGTACATCCTGATATCGCTGCTCTTTACTCTGGCTTTCTTCATGCAGAACAGCAGCCATTCATAATCCTCATACGTCATCTGCTTTGCGTAAGAGCAGGATGCCACCGTAAGCTTCCCCTCCGCATCTGCAGCAACCACATCGATAGTCCCCGATTTTCCCAGCCATTCACCCGCCTTGTGACAAAACCGGCCTATCTGCTCCCGGCAGACCTTCCGATAAGCTTCATCCGCATACAGGGAAAAGGAAGGGGCTATCCTCTGTTCATAGAACTCTTCCGGGGTGAGCTGCCGCAGATCGCTCATACCGGAGAAAAGATATCGAAAATAAAACTTCACATAAGAATTGGAGATCCGGTAAATTCCCTTTTGAGTCTCCACTCTGCCCGCTGTCTCATAAGAAAAAACCTTTTCCACAAGATCCAGCTCCATCAGGTTTTTCAGATAGACACTGATCTTCGCCCTGGAAAAGCCTGTGTGCTTATAAATATCATTCAGCTTATTGCAGTCCCTTGCCATAGCGGCAAGAATCGTATTATACACCGCCGGCTCCCTGAGTTCCTCCAACAGAAACACTGACATTTCCTCATACAGACGGCTTTCCTGACGCAAAACATTCCGAATGATATTTTCACCGGTATTCAACTCCTGGGAAAAGCACATCCAGTACCCCGGTATGCCTCCCAGAACCGCATAATTGCCGATACAGTCCTCCTTGGAATATCCGGGAAAGAGCTGTGCCAGCTCCGTCAGCGCCATCTCCCTGACTTTCATCCAGCCGTTGATGGCAACGGCGCTCCGCCCTATCTTGCTTACCATGGTATTTTCCACCCAGCCGGAGGCGGATGTCACCAGCACCACCATCACAGGGCGGCTGAGCAGTCTGCCCTCCACATACCGGATCAACTCCTCAAAGAAAGAACTGTCACCCTTCACCACATGATGAAATTCGTCAATGACCACTATCTGTTTCGCCGTCTCCTTCCGAACCGTCGCATTTTCGAACAGTTCCGCATACTCAGGATACCTGCCAAGTTCCTTTCCCAGATTGCACAGCTCTGCCGCCCACTGGAAACGCTGTTCCCTCTCCGAGCAGGCTCTGGCAAGAAAATAGGTATGCTTCTTATCCCTGCAGAATTCCTGCAAAAGGGCGGTCTTTCCCACTCCCTTCCCCCCGTATACCACAAGGATCTGACTGCCTTCACGCTGAAAATATTCATTTAGAAACTGCAGCTCCGTACTGCGTCCTACAAACTTTCTCACGCGATCCCTCTCTCTTTATCCTCAAACAGACTTACTCCTGCTTCGATCATTCCTGTAACATTCCTGCCAGCTGTGGCTGATCTGTATCACACACTTTGTCAAAAAGCGGAAGTCAATACCGTCTCCACGTCTTCGGCGGACAACGGCTTACCGAACAAATAGCCCTGGATTACATCACAGCCTATAGAATACAGGTATTCATATTGTTTTTCCTCTTCCACGCCTTCCGCCACCGATTCAAACCCCAGCGCTTTTACCATATTGATGATGGCTTCCGTGATCACTCTGGTGGCGGAATCCGTGAGCACGGTGTCAATAAAGGACTTATCGATCTTCAGGGTATCAATGGGTAGCCTTTTCAGGTAGGACAGAGAGGAAAAACCGGTTCCGAAATCATCCAGTGAGATCCTGATTCCAAACTTCCGCAATATCATCAGTTTATCATAGACAGCCTGAAAATCTTCTATCAGTATTGTCTCCGTGATCTCCAATTCTATTTCCGCCGGGGAAACATCGTATTTTTTGATCACTCCGATCACTGCATCCACAAAATCTTCCCTGCTGTATTGAAGCGCCGAAATATTGATGGACATGATGAAAGGATATCCGAAACGCTTACGCCATTGGGCATACTGCCGGATACTCTGTTCCACCACCCACTGCCCGATCGGAATAATGGCTCCGTTCTTTTCCGCAATGGGAATAAAGACAGCCGGGCTGATCATGCCTTCCTTACCGTCCTTCCAGCGGATCAGGGCCTCCATCCCGCGCAACTTCCTGTTTCCCGCGAAATACTGCGGCTGATAATACATCTGAAAGCTGTGGCGGAACACGGCCTCCTTCAGTTTCGACTCCAGTTCCGCCGTGCGCAGAAATTCCTGCAGGACAGGCGTATTGAAATACTGGATAATATTTTTGCCCATGGCCTTACTCTTGAAGACCATAATCTCCGCACAATTGATCAGTTCAATGGCTGACCTGGAAGCCTCCGGAAATTCCGCCACGCCCGCACTGAAAGTGATCTGGAGCTCCTGTCCGTTACTTAATCTGAAAGGCCTGCGTATCCTTTGCTGGATCTCTTTGTGCAGATTCTCCATGGTACGCTCCCCTGACGGATCATAGATCGCGATCAGATAGACATCCGTGTGCAGATGGCATCCTGTGGCATCCCATGCCGCACAGAGCTCCTTCAGATAGCTTCCGAACTGCTGGATCAGTTCATCCCCCACTACCATACCCTGGCCGTCATTGATCTTATGAAAATCATCCAGATCGATCATCATAACACTGACAATACTGTCCGTCTCCGCCGCCGTCCGCACATAGTCTCCCAGCAAACGCACGAAATAATTCCGACTGAAAAGCCCTGTTATACTGTCGTAGTAAGCCATATAAGTCAGTTCTTCATTCTGGATTCGGAATTTTGTCACATTATTTATATCGATTACTTTGTCAGCGAGTCGGCCGTCCTCCTTATAATAGACTTTGGATCGAAATAACAGCCATATCTTAGTGCCCTTCAGCATACACTCCGCGGAAGCGGCCTCCTGCCCCGTCTTCTCAAGATAAAGGACATCCCGGAGCGCCATTGCATAAGCCTCATCAACCACATCAATAAGCCTGGATATTTCCTTTGGATCACGAATCTCAAAGTCAAAAAACTCTTTCCACTGTCCCAGAGTTACAACCTGATTCCGCTCAAAAGAATAGTAAAGGAATGCACCCACAGCCGATTCAAAGACTGTGTGGTACATCCTCTCCTTCTCTGTAAGCTTCTGGTTCATTGCCTTCAGCAGATCCAACTGATAGTGCAGTTCACTCATATTTCCCCTCATTCCCGCCGCACAAGAAGCCCTATGATGCGTTTGGAGAACCCCAATGGCGGACTTGTAAAAAATACCATACACCCATCCGCATGTCTTTACAGGTTGTGCGGCCGACAGCAAACGCTGAACATTTCAAAACCAATGCCGGAGCGTGTTGTCAGGTTCGCGCCGTAATATACCCCTGTGCCTTCAAAAGCTCCGCACAGAGCACTGCCCCGCCTGCGGCGCCGCGCACTGTATTATGGGAAAGTCCTACAAACTTATAATCGTATACCGTATCCTCCCGCAGACGGCCAACACTAACACCCATTCCGTTTTCATAGTCAACATCCATCGTTACCTGAGGGCGGTTATCCTCCTCCAGATATTGGATAAACTGCTTCGGCGCGCTGGGAAGTTCCAGCCTCTGAGGCTCGCCGCTGAAGCTTCTCAGCTTCTCGATCAGCTGCTCCTTAGTGGGCTTCTTCCGGAATTTTACAAATACGGCGGCGGTATGGCCGTTCAATACAGGCACGCGGATACACTGACAGGTGATCACAGGGCTTACGGCAGGAACGATCTCGCCGTTCTCGATCTTCCCCCAGAGACGCAGAGGCTCTTTCTCGCTCTTCTCCTCCTCCCCGCCGATATAGGGTATGATATTTCCTTCCATTTCCGGCCAGTCCTTAAAGGTCTTGCCTGCACCGGAGATTGCCTGATAAGTGGTGGCAACCACCTCATAGGGCTCGAATTCCTTCCAGGCCGTGAGCACCGGCGCATAGCTCTGAATGGAGCAATTGGGCTTTACCGCCACAAAGCCTCGGGTGGTTCCCAAGCGCTTCTTCTGAGACTCAATGACCTGCATATGCTCCGGATTGATCTCCGGCACTACCATGGGAACATCGGGAGTCCAGCGGTGAGCGCTGTTGTTGGACACCACAGGTGTCTCCGTCCTTGCGTAATCTTCCTCGATCTTTCTGATCTCATCCTTGGTCATGTCCACCGCGCTGAACACGAAATCAACCTGAGCGGCAACCTTCTCCACCTCGTTGACATTCATGACCACAAGCTTCTTCACCGCCTCCGGCATGGGCGTATCCATTTTCCATCTGCCGCCCACTGCCTCCTCATATGTCTTTCCCGCGGAACGGGGACTTGCCGCAACAGTAGTCACCTCAAACCAGGGATGATCCTGGAGCAGGGCGATAAATCTCTGTCCCACCATCCCTGTTCCGCCTAAAATACCAACCTTTAATTTTTCACTCATCTTTTCCTCCTCTGTTACATACACCCCGTAACTTATTCATTTTTTGATCTTTTATCATCCTATAACATATGCTTTTAAATGGTCATCCGAAATGATTCTGTTTACGATCAGGTTATGGGCTTTTATGCAAGTACTCCATAAGTCTCATCCCTTGGGCATGGCGTCATACAAATCTTCCTGTCTCAAATATTCCTTATGCACCGCGATCACCTGTTTCATGGCCTCCGATCCGGGAGCGCCCACTGTCAGTCTCTTCTCCACACATGTCCTGAGGGATACCGCGTCATAGATATCCTCCTCAAATTTATCACTGATGACCTGCAGTTCCGATAAGGACAGGGCGTCTATGGAAGTATTTTTCTCAATGCAGTACAGCACCAGCCTGCCGATGATCCCATGGGCATCCCGGAACGGCACGCCTTTGTTCACCAGATAATCCGCCGCGTCGGTGGCATTGGTAAAACCGTTCATGGCACTGGATGCCATGCGCTCCTCTCGGAACTTCATGGTACGGATCATCCCTGTAAAAAGTGTCAGACAATCCTGCACCGTATCCATGGCATCAAACGCCATTTCCTTATCCTCCTGCATATCCTTATTGTATGCCAGCGGAATTCCCTTCATGGTGGTGAGCAGCGCCATCAGCGCTCCGTAGACCCGTCCCGTCTTGCCTCTCACCAGTTCCGCAATGTCGGGATTCTTCTTCTGGGGCATGATGCTGCTTCCCGTAGAATAGGCGTCATCAATCTCCACAAACTGATATTCGTTGGAATTCCATACGATGATCTCCTCGCTGAAACGGCTCAAATGCATCATTATGGTGGCAAGCGCCGATAAAAATTCTATCAGATAATCCCTGTCGGACACGGAATCCATGCTGTTCAGCGTCGGCCCATAGAAGCCCATGATCTCCGCGGAAAACATTCTGTCCAGAGGATAAGTGGTCCCCGCCAGCGCGCCTGCACCCAGCGGGCAATAATTCATCCTCTTATAGATATCCGTCATCCTCTGTCTGTCCCGTTTGAACATCTCAAAATAGGCGCCAAAGTGATGTGCCAGTGTCACAGGCTGTGCCTTCTGCAGATGGGTAAATCCGGGCATGTATGTCTCCAGATTTTCCTCCATAACGGCAAGGAGCGCCTCCAGCAGCGTCTTCAGCAAGGCATCCGTCTCAATGACCTGCAGTCTTGTGTAGAGTCTCATGTCCAGAGCCACCTGATCGTTACGGCTTCTCCCCGTGTGAAGTTTCTTTCCCGCTTCCCCGATGCGTTCGATCAGCGTGGCCTCCACAAAGCTGTGGATATCTTCGCATGTCTCATCGATCTCAAGCTGTCCCTTTTCCACATCCTCACGGATGCCCAACAGCCCGCCGATGATCTTATCCCGCTCCTCCATGGTCAGGACCGCCTGCTTCGCCAGCATGGTCACATGGGCGATGCTGCCGTCAATATCCTGATGAAAAAATCTCTTATCAAAACGAATGGACGCGTTAAAGTCATAGACCATTTTATCCGTCTCTTTTGTAAAGCGCCCTCCCCACAATTGTGCCATAACAGCCTCCATTTTCAACCAGTCAGGTTCTTTCATTACTCTTTCGTGTATCCGGAAAATCTGTAGGATCAAATACCATTGATCCCCCCGGGCAATGAGCCAGGCAGACGTGCCCGCACGTACATCCGGCGAATGCCGCGAGGGTCAGCGGCCCGCTGCCTGCGGAGGGGCTGCTGACTTACAGGCTTAAAGTTGATATTACCATAAAAATGCAGGTAATGCAATATAGCAAATGGCGGGCGTTAACGTTCACCCGGCTCATGATATAACAGTTCAGGCAGGTCGCTGAACTGATTACATCACGACAACTTACAGAGAAACGGCCCGCGTCAGGCATATACCGCGAAACCGCTGACGGCCCGCACCTTACTTTCCGAAACGCATATCATAATATAAATGAAAAAGGAAGTGTTTTTATGCAGACGATACTGGAATTAAAAAATATCGGCTATTCCTATCACAGTCTTCACGGTGAGACACGGGCGCTGACCAATATTTCCTTCGGCGTTCAGGAAGGGGAATTCATCGCCATTGTAGGCCCAAGCGGCTGCGGGAAATCCACTCTTCTGTCCATCATTGCGGGGCTGCTCTCTCCGGAACAGGGAACCATTGTGGTCAATAATCCGGACGGCTCACTGGCTTATCCGAGGATCGGCTACATGCTCCAGAGAGATCACCTTTTTGAATGGCGGACTGTCTATAAAAATGTCATCCTCGGTCTGGAGATCAACCATATGATGACTCCCGACAGACTGGAGACGGTGAATCGTCTACTTGTGGACTACGGTCTGGAAAAGTTCCGGGAAAAGCGGCCCAGCGAACTGTCCGGAGGCATGAAACAGCGTGCCGCTCTGATCCGCACACTGGCACTGGATCCCCAGCTCCTCTTACTGGATGAGCCTTTCAGCGCACTGGATTACCAGACAAGGCTGTTCGTCTCCGCTGATATCTGCAGGCTGATCCGTGCCGCGGGAAAGACCATGATCATCATTACCCATGATCTCTCGGAAGCCATCAGTCTTGCCGACAGAGTTATCATACTGTCCAACCGCCCGGCCACAGTGAAGGCTCAGATGCCCATTCGGCTCACCCTGAAGGACGACTCTCCCCTTGCGTCCAGAAACGCACCGGAATTTCAGCAATATTTCAATCAACTGTGGGAGGATCTGAACAATGACAGTTAAGACAAAGAAAAACGATTCCAGACATGAATTAACAAAACAGGAGGAATTTGTCAAAAACCACCGCCGCCATCACCATCAGATTTCCACCATGCGTATCACAATCTTTGTGCTGTTTCTGATCCTCTGGGAGACCAGCGCTTATCTGGGATGGATTGACAGCTTCTTCTTCGCAAGCCCCAGCCGCGTCCTGCTCTGCTGCGTGGAACAGTTGAAGACAAATGCCCTGCTGTCCCACATCGGCGTCACTCTGTTTGAGACCATTGTGAGCTTTCTTCTGGTACTGCTGTTCAGTCTGCTGGCTGCCACCCTGTTGTGGTATTCCCACAGGATGTCCGAAGTGCTGGAGCCCTATCTGGTGGTGCTGAACAGTCTGCCCAAATCGGCTCTGGCGCCGCTCTTTATCGTCTGGCTGGGTACAGGGACCCCTACGATCATCGTAGCCGGTATATCTGTAGCTGTATTTGGCTCTATCATCAGTTTCTATACCGGCTTCCAGCAGGTGGATCCGGAAAAGATCACTTTGATCTACACCCTGGGCGGCAGCAAAAGAAACGCTTTCACCAAGGTGGTGCTTCCCGGCTCCATTCCCATTTTGCTGAGTACCGCAAAGGTAAATATCGGGCTGGCGCTGGTAGGCGTGATCATCGGAGAATTTCTGGCCGCCAGACGGGGACTGGGTTATCTGATCATCTACGGCTCCCAGGTCTTCCAGCTGGATATGGTGATCACCAGCATTATCATTCTGTGCATTATCGCTCTGGGATTCTATAAGTCCATACAGATGATCGAGCATCATATTCGGAAGAAATTTAAGATGTAAAGGAAAAGGCCAAAAAGCAAACGCTTTCGGGCCTTACATAACCTGTGTGCGCCTGGCCGGAATCGACTGCCGGAGCAGGTATACATGTGATTCCGAAGCAGACTGACTGAAACAAAAAACAGGGAAAATCCGATATCATCAGAATTCCCTGCTTCAAACAGTAAGCTGAAAATGGGACTCGAACCCACGACCCCTTCATTACGAGTGAAGTGCTCTACCAACTGAGCTATTTCAGCACCACCAGAACAGTATACAGGTTTTCATCATTTTTTTCAACTGTTTTTTTTCAAATTTATATAGTTTTTTCTGTCAGTGTTTTCTCTGTCGGTGCAGCGCCGATCAGCACCTCTTTCCCGCAAAAGGCAAAACCATATTTTCGGATCCGTTCTGGGGGTATTCCCTTCGCTGTGAGGGACGCCTGATAGTTCCGCTCTTCAATCTGACGAAGGGCCTCCCGCACCGTGTCGGCCAGTTCCCTCTCGTCTCCGTCCTGTACTTTAAACTCTATTATAACAGCGTCATTTCTGATATCGGCATCCTTTGCCGCCATTCGGGGCTCCAGCATCACATCATACCTCCCGAAGCCGCTCTCACGGTTGGAGGTGACTACATACCGGTCTGCCAGCTCCACCATCAGTCCCAGCACAAAACCATGATAGAACCGCTCAGGCTCCCTCTGAGGCCCTCCGCTTGTGTCAAAATAACTGAACATCTCCAGGGTGACCCTGTTCATGTATGTGTTCATTGCCTTCACATCCCCCAGCATCAGAGCTTTCAGAAAGCTATTGTAATTGGAGGACGGGCTGTCAAACCAGTCACGCACCATATGGCGGAACATGACCCTGACCTCAAAATTCGTCAGCTCCAGTTCATAATCTTCCTTCCACTCGCCGTACTCCGTCTCATATGTCTCATATTTTTTCACTTTCAGGTATCCGCCGGCAAGCAGAAGACTCCAGATGGCATTCTTTTTCACAGCCAGCTGGTCATAAACGATCTGCTCATCAATCTCCACCCGGATGCTCTCCCCCCGCAACAGACGCTCAAATGTCTCCTTTATATCTACACTGCCCTCCCGTAGCAGCTTTCCCACTATGCTGTTCGAACTGGTATTTGCCCAGTAGGCGCCCACTTTTTTCTTATCAAGGAAATTGATGATGGACCACGGATTGTAAATATCTCTTACACTGCCAAAGGTAAACCCGTCATACCAGTCCTTTATCTGTTCTTTTTTATCCTGCAGACTGTATTCCTCCAGAGCCGCAAACACTTCTTCCTCTGTAAAGCCGAAAGATGTGACATATTTATCTGAGGTAGATGTTAC
>JAIEKC010000051.1:0-5267 GCA_029064505.1 Acetatifactor sp. | reverse complement strand
ACCGTATCCTTTACACTCCTTCGGAATTTGCCAGGACCAATCTCTTTTATTTGCAGGAGATCGGCAGTCTCCGGGCTATAAAGCCCCATATCAGCAGCCGCCGGAATCTGATGTCGTATCTTTTCTTCTATATTATTTCCGGCAGCGGGATCCTTAATTATGAGGAAAAGGAATATTCCATTTCTGCCGGTGACTGTGTATTCATCAATTGTCAAAGGCCATATTTCCACCAGAGCTCCGAAGATCTGTGGACCCTGAAATGGATCCATTTCTATGGTCCCACCATTCATTCCATCTATCTGAAATATGTGGAACGGGGCGGGCAGCCGGTATTTCATCCGAACGATATCTCCGGTATGGACGATCATTGGGAGCAGTTATATTATCTTGCATCTTCCGCCGACTATATAAAGGATATGAAAATAAACGAGCATCTCTTTTCCATCATCACTCTGATCATGGAAGAGAGCTGGAATCCGGATGCCGGAACGCTCACCAGTAAGCAGCGGTCGCTCATTGATGTAAAGGACTATATGGACAGGCATTACATGGAAAAGATCACGCTGGATAAACTGTCCGAAGAATTTCTGATCAACAAGTACTACCTTGAACGCATTTTCCGGGAACAGTTCGGAACTTCCATCATAAGCTATCTGCTGAACATAAGGATCACACATGCCAAACGGCTGCTCCGTTTTACGGACAAATCTGTGGAGCAGATCGGGATGGAATGCGGCATTTATCCGTTATATTATTTTTCCCGAATGTTCCGACAGACGGAGGGAATCAGCCCCACGGAGTACCGCAGGCGGTGGAAATAGGGCGATCAAAATCTATATCCCATCGATTCCCAGTGCCTCAAATGAGGCCTCCAGACAATTATAGTATCTGCCGGCAAAGGTGATCAGCCCTATTCCATCATCCGTCAGATAAAAGTAAGGATCAAAATCACTGAGCGGCTCTCCCTCCGTCCGATCCATTCGGTTGATCCAGTCCTGCGTTGACTCTCCTTCCCATGAGACCAGGACCGCAAAGGCGCCGCTCTCCAGCAAAGATCCCACTGTCCGGTCTTTCCCCGTCACATCTTCCAGACGCAGCGCTTCCCCCGTCTGCAGATCAATGGTGATCCCCGTCTCCCATTCATTCGGATGATTGGCTCCGCGGGTATAATTATCTTCGTAAATACGCATGGACAGATACCTCTCGTCTTCTCTGGTGATCAGATAGGTCCTGCAGATAGAGGTGCATACTTTCCGCTCGGAAATCAGCCTGTCTTCGCCGTCTATATCATAGCCGTAAAAGAAGGCATTTCTCAATATTTCATTGGCCCGCTCCTCCGCCGCATCATCCGATAATGAAATCTGAGGATATTCGATCACAATATCGATATCCAGCCTTTCATCCTGATAAGTATAAAGATTGGGCTGTATATAATAGCCATAGCCCGAACTCTTCTCTCCGAAAGGAATGGACTTCCAGCCATCCCGCTCAACCGGTCCGCCTTCCGAATAATAATGAACCGCCGTCGGCATATCCATCCGCTCTGTGATTGGAACTTTATACTGATAATTTTCCTTTAATTCCATTGCCCAGTCGGAATCTTCCTTCGTTGCACGAGAGAAATCTTTTGAAAAAACCGGTTCATACTGTCCGGAAAACGTGTACCACCCTGATCCTTCCAACGTATAAGCGATCCGCTCGCTCCAAAGTATATCTGCTCCTTCCAGCAGGATATCGCAGACAAAAGACTCTTCTTCCAGTTTTTCTATTGGGCCGAAGTATGCCTGATAGTTTTCCGTAATTCTATAGACACGGAATCCTTCCTGAATATAGAGCGCCATTTGTTCGTAAGCATCTGTTTGTTCCGGAGACAATCCCGCTGCCGCATCTGCCTGACCCGGAGATAGTTCTGCCGTGCTTTTCAGCTCCGTGCGATCTCTTTCTGATTCCGCTTCCTGTTCTCTTTCTGTCTGTTCTGCTTCCATATGTTCTGTTTCTGCCTGTTCTGCTTCTGCGGCCTCTTCTGCCTGTTCCGGGTCATTTAGATTATTTGCGGCCATTTCGCCGGGTTCCATGTCTGCATGGCCGCATCCTGCCATCAAAAAACAGAAAATAAGCCCCAAAATAATGACTTTCATACATTTCTTTTTCATAATGATTTCCACACCTCTCTCATCCTGTACCTGCTTTCCTCATTTGCGAGTCTGATGCTTTTTATTTCTCCCAGTGCTCCATCCAGCCAGGAATTGGACTTTGGAGCCGCATGGTTCGTGCCAGTGCAAAGCAAAATTTCGACGGCGATGCGGTGGCATCGTATAGAAATTTTAACGACGCAATGGTGCGAAACAGGCGGTTCAAAAGTACGGTTTCTGACCGGATGGAGTACTCGCCATATACAGATTCTTTCCTTCTATTTCCTTTATGCCATCTCCATGTCTTTCTTGTTTTCTAACATTAGTTCACATCGCCGCTCATAGTCGGATTGTCCATAGCCCTACGCTACTACATAAATTATATATCACTCTGATCTTTTCGCAAATAAAAAGATTCCGGTAATCCAAAATACCCTCTTTGAAGGAATCTAATATGTGGTACAAGTGTTTACTGGAGAAGAAGAAAAAATTAAGGAAATGTGCCTGCATCAGATATTGCCAGAAGAGTATTGGCTTGCTTGAATACATACAAGAACATCTTGGTGATAAGTTAAACAAACTTCCACTGATGTAACAAAATGCTCCAAATGGGCATATCCGTCATGGTCAGAAATGATATCCACATGCTCCTGACCAGCAAATAACGTGAGTTATGATGTGTCTATAAATTTTTTTTATAAATATCCATTTTGCTATAAATTACTAGCAAGTAGTTCTGGTTTTGTGTGCATAATGAAAACATACTGATAGCGATTAATAGCAAAAAGGAGATACCATGAAGATAAGACAGGACAGGGAACAGTATAATATCGGCAAAAATATCCGTAAATTCCGCATGGATAATAATCTGACGCAGGAGCAGACGGTAGCAAAATTACAGCTGCGCGGGATTAAGATGTCACGTGGAAGCTACTCGCATATCGAATGTGGTTTGGACAATATCCGTGTGGAAGAGCTGCTCGGCCTTGCCGAGATCTTTGAAGTGGGGGTAGGAGACTTCTTTAAAGGCATGAGCCTGCATTGATGCCGCTACAAATATGGGGAGTTTTAACCAATTTATTGACTTTAGCCGCGAGAAATATTATCTTTGAAATAGAAAGGTATTGTTTGCAACAGCTGTATCACAGTTTGTTATGTGGATCGGAAGACCATAAATCCGGCATATCATAAATTGGAGAATCTTATGAAAAACAAAATTTTTACTCCCTACAGAGTCTGCCCTCTCGGCGCACACATTGACCATCAGCATGGTCCCGTCACTGGTTTTGCGATCGACAAAGGTGTTTCACTGGAATTCGATATAACGGATGACGGTTATGTAAATCTGATCAGCAAAAATTATCCCGGCCGCACACATTTTTTTATCACAGATACACCCGAACGGGAACTGAACTGGGGGGATTTTGCCAGAGGCGCTGCCATCGCGCTCTCCCGCAAGTACAAGCTGACTCACGGCATCAGTGGAGTGGTGGAAGGCAGCCTGCCCGTGGGGGGACTCTCCTCTTCCGCCTCCGTGATCATCACATACATAAATGCCCTGTGCATTGCAAACCATATCCATCTCACCAAACCGGAGATCATCTCAACTGCCATATGGGCGGAGCATAATTATATCGGTGTTCGGGTGGGAAAGCTGGATCAGAGTTGTGAAGTATACTGTAAAAAAGACAGTCTGCTCTATCTGGATACCGGCGACGACTCCACAGAGATCATCCCCGTGAACAGCAGCATGCCTCCCTTCGAGATCATGGTCGTGTTTTCCGGTCTGGAAAGAAGTCTTGCCGGTTCACTCTATAATACCAGAGTGGATGAGTGCAAGGCAGCCGCATACAGTCTTATGGCCCACAGCGGCATGGAATACGGGAAATTCCAAGACGCATTTTTGCGGGAGGTTCCGTTTGGGATTTATGATGAATATAAAGACCGCCTTCCCGAAAACTGGCGGAAAAGGGCAACCCATTTCTATACGGAGAAGCAGCGTGTCAAAGCAGGAATAAGGGCCTGGAGATCAGGTAATCTGGAGGCTTTCGGAGATCTGATGTTTGAATCCGGAAGAAGTTCCATAGAGAACTACGAAACAGGATCCAGGGAACTGATCGCACTGCATGAAATAATGGAGAGCACCTCCGGTATCTATGGCGGCCGTTTTTCCGGAGCCGGTTTTAACGGCTCCAGTATCGCCCTGACAGACCCAGCACACAGAGATGACATTGCGGAAAGCGTTAAGGAACGTTATCTGGAAGCATTTCCGCATTTGAAAGAAAAAGTATTCATCAATTTCTGCCATACGGCAGATGGTGTGGATATGAAAAGCTTTTAGATGAATCAGCCGGTAAATTGCAAATGCTTTTACCGGCTTCTTTTAAGTATTTTGATCACATTTATTTTTTCCCTTTTTTGTTATTCTGAATGACTTATTTTCTGTTTATTTCCACAATCTTACATCCTGCTGCATTTAACTGTCTTACAAATCCGTTTCTACAGGTAGAATGGATATGTAACAATAATTATGAGCAACATTACAGGAGGTATCATGATGAAAGTCAAACAGAATGCGGAAAAAGGCAACATAGGTGTTAACATTCGCAAATTTCGCAAGATGAACGGTCTGACGCAGGAACAGACTGCGGCAAGATTACAGCTTCGGGGGATCAGAACATCACGGGGAAGCTATTCGCATATTGAATGCGGTCTGGGTAATATCCGAGTGGAAGAGTTGATCGGCCTTGCTGAAATCTTTCATACGGGGATAGCCGATTTCTTCGAAGGTATCACTCTGTCTTAATTTTTTTTAAACAGGTTTTTGAAAATTCTGGAGGTATTTCTTTATAAAGTTACAATATATAACAGTTTTAAATCGAAATATTATAATTTGTCTTGCGCACCCGTAACTGTGTATGATTTAAAAACTTTTATATTTGGATGTGCTGCGAGCAGAATTTAGCAGCACATCCATACGCTTCTGAAAGATAATTTTTTCATGGAATATACCATCGGAGAGTATGCCAAAGAGTTTATAGAAAATATTATCTCCTGCATGCAGACGGATGATGCGGATCCGGAAGCTGGGAAAAGTGAGCGGAATCCGGATGATGTGATTGATGCACAGAATTC
>JAIEKC010000509.1:0-2678 GCA_029064505.1 Acetatifactor sp. | reverse complement strand
AGCACAGACAATACATATGCATAATTTGAATATACTTTTATAGGTGATTCACATAATGGCAATTTCTTTTCTTTCATAATTATAAGTCCGCCTTTCTACGAAAGGCACCAGCAGGGTTATAAAACCCACTTCGGACTTTCGCTCTTAAGATTTTCCTGATATATTATCTTTGTAAAACTGACACACTACAGAGAACGTAGAGGCAAACAATAACAGCAATCATATACTGTTATATATTGCCATCAACAAAAGCATCAATGAATAACACATCTTCATAGGCTGTAAAAGTACCTCATCCAAATTTGACTTAATTTTGACGGATGGCCGGCTGCTGTCTTGCAACTATGTGAAAATCGTTTCATATCTCAAAACATCGAAACTGACAGAAAATCCAACACCTTTATGAAAACTTTGAAACAGCTGCTTCATATTCCTCACTTATTCTCACACCCACATACCTGATGCAAAAGAAATAAAAGTAAATGGTATAATTCCCTGACAAAATAAAAAGCTATCTCCTCAAGCAGTCTACGGATCATCAGATCACCCTCCTGTAAGAAGAATAGCTTAATATTTTATTATATTCAATAGCTTTGGCACAAGCGGTCGTTTTTTGGCACAAGCGGTCATCTCATGACATACACAGGTTAATATATGTTACGAACTCCTCCTTTCGGATATCGCACTGATAACTGCCGCTGTATTTTTGAACGATATCTTTCACATTGGACAGGCCGTAGCCGTGAAGTTCTCTTTCCTGCTTTGTCGTTGTCAGTTCTGATCCGCTTTTTACAATTTCTCCCGGAAAAGAATTGGTGACGGCAATGCATAAATATTCCTTCCTGTTATCCATTCGGATCTCAATCCGTTTCTCTTCTGTCTTCTCAGCGGCCTCCATGGCATTATCCAGCAGATTGGACAGCAGGATCGCCAGATCCATTTCCCCGATACTGCCTGTCCCTCCCCTGATCGCCGTCTCCATGAAGATTCCCTTATCCCTGCACATTTCCAGACATCTGTTTATGACAGCATCCACCAGTACATTTTCAGTAAAGACAATATGCGTTTCCGCAAGCCTGACATTTAAGATTTCCTCCAGATACTCCTCCGCCTCGTTTATCTTCCGCTCCTCCAGCTTTATCCTGACCTTCAGCAGCTCGTTCTTCATATCATGGCGGATCTTCATTGTCTGTCTGTGTAATTCTATTGCGGCGTTTACCTCTTTCATGCGGTTTTCGTATGCCGCGCTTTTCATTTTTTCTTTTACAAGTTCCGCGCTGCCGTTCATCAGGCTTACACACATGGCGTATACCACTACATCAGCAACCAGCATTGCGGCCGTGACTATGATCACTTTCCTCTGCATATTGTCGCCATATGCCGCATCATAATACAGCTCTATCAGGAACCTTGCGGCTATGCTCGCAGTCCACACCATTGCATTTAAGCCCACATACAATCTGCCGGCTATGGGAAGCTTTTCACTTCTTTTGATCCGTATCAGCAGTTCATAGAATAGTAATTCGGAGCATTTGACAAACAGTACCATGATCACCCGGGCTGTATTGAAAACCATGTATCCATCCGCATCGTATACCATCCACCTGTGAAAAAAACTATATAATACAAGTATGATCGTTGTTATAAATACCGTCCTCATTCCGATCAGAAAAAGCTTTTCCAACACTTTTCCTCGAAACAGGCACACAGTTACCGCAAACCACAGAAAATACAGAAATGAATCACCGTATATATTCAGATAAGATATTCTGTTTATCACGTTGACCGCTGTAAAATGCATGGCTGCTGTCAAAGCCGCAACAAGCCATTTGTTATACCTTTCTCTGCATCCCAGATGCCGCATATGGAATTGCGTCACGATAACCGCTTCCAGGAAATTCGCAAATACTTCAAATACATTCCCCATCATGATACCCTGCTCCATATCTGAGTATTTCCTTCACACTTGCCATCATGCCGTCACAGTCGGCACAAACGATCACAGTGTGATGTCTGCAATCACTTAGCAAAGTACTTTCGAGTTTAATGATTTCCCTCACACCTGTCTCTGTTCAAGTACGCAAAGAAAATCTCCCTCACCGTGTTTTTACTGCGCCTGCTCACCGGTACAGGCCTGCCGTCATCCAGAACGATCCTGTCTTTTTCCAGCTTCTTAATATACAGGCAGTTTACCAGATACCCCTTATATGGTTTAACGAAATGTTCCCCCTGTATCTGCCCCAACAGTTCCTCCATACTGCACCGCAGAGTATACTCTCCGTCGGCGCAGTGCAGAATCATATCATGCTTAAATTTCTCCGCATAAATGATGTCACCCTCTGCCTTATATATTACGCCGGTCTTCGTTTTCAACCGGAATACCTGCGTTTTGATGATACGCTTTTTCAGGAAGCGTTCCATGGTTTCTTCCAGATCCTTTTCCAGATGTGTTTTCCGGATAAATCCATAGATGTCATACCGAAACGCCTCATATACGGTCTGAACATGGGCGGTTATGAATACAATATCCGGTCCGCCGCCAAATTTTTCCCGAATCCGCCCTGCCAGCGTCATCCCGTCCGTTTCCGGCATCTCCACATCAAGCAGGTACAGATCATATGGCATTTCACATTCCAAAAGCTCCGCCCCGCCGGGAAACAGATCTGTTCTTACGTCCG
>JAIEKC010000508.1:0-4064 GCA_029064505.1 Acetatifactor sp. | reverse complement strand
GAGATAAGGGGAACCAGATGTCAGCCTCTGCGGAGAATTCGGTAACGGATATGGAGGGAACCGGAGAGCTTTCGGGAACTGCACCGGAAACTGCGCCGTCAGCTACATCTGCATCGGATCCGGAAAGCACGGCGTCGTCGGATTCGGAAGTATCTGACGCGCCCACGGCAGCGGCATCCCCTTCGCCGTCAGCGTCATCTGTGCCGCAGACAACAGCACCTTCGGCTCCACAGACAACGGTACAGCCCGGAACACAGGCATCTGCAACAGTGCAGGAACCCATATCCGGCACAACGGCAATGGAATTTACTCAGAGCAGCGAAGATGTGACGCCGAAGGATGTGATCAATCTTCGTTCCGAGCCGAGTACTTTAAATGCGGATAATATCGTGGCGCAGGCAAAGAATGGTGAGATTCTGAGACGGACAGGTGTGAACGGGGCTACCGGCTGGACAAGGGTGGAATACAATGGTGAGACCCTGTATGCGGTGACACAATACCTGACTACAGATCTGACTTATAAGACACCTGTGCAGGCGGCAAATCCCAACAGGGTGAATACCAAAGACGGAAGGGTTATTCTGTTTACGGACTGCAGTGACAATATCACGCCTAAGGAATATGTCAATCTGAGGACGGAACCCAGCACATCTGAGGGAGAATCCACCGTCCGCTGTCAGATCAGCAACGGTGAAGTGGTACACAGAACGGGCTACAGTCCCGATGCGGGATGGTCAAGAGTGGAATATAATGGTGAGATTTTGTATGTGGTCAGCAGCTATGTGTATACAGTTGAATAGCTTTCTGCCACAGGAAACAGCTCATGCAAAGTTAGCGGGAAGTCCGTGTGTACTTTGACTGCCGGGGAGTCCGCAACTGCACAGAAACGAAAGCTGCCTTGAGATATGCCTCGGCTTTGCAGAGATGCATTGCTTTTGCAGAGGGGCCTGATTGAGCAGAGGTGTACGGTTTTTGCAGAGAAGCATTGCTTTTGCAGAGATGTATTGATAAAGTTATAGCCGCCGAACAACGGCATATCATGAATGAATTTCCTCCGGACAGGGGATAATGACACAAACAAACATTATTCTTTATCCGGAGGGATTTTTATGAATCAGAATTTGGGAAAGGCGAGTGTGAGACCGGAGCATCCGGTCTATATCCTGAACAGTGGAAGTATTGTAGGGACAAAGGAAGGGCAGGGGCCGTTGGGACTGCTCTTTGATATGGTGGGAAGCGATGATATGTTTGGCTGTGAAAGCTGGGAGGAGGCGGAGAGCAGTCTGCAGAAAACGGCGGTTCAGCTGGCACTGGAAAAGTCCAAAGTTAAAGCGGAAGATGTGAAATTTATTTTTGCGGGCGACTTGCTTGGTCAATCAATAGCCACATCATTTGGTATATCCGCATATCAGATACCACTACTGGGTGTATATGGAGCATGTTCAACCTGTGGAGAATCGTTGACCGTCGGGGTCATGACAATAGCAGGAGGCTTTGCAGACAGAGTCGTCTGTGTCACGTCCAGCCATTTTGCCAGTGCGGAAAAAGAATTTCGCTTTCCGTTGGAATATGGGAATCAGCGCCCCTTGTCTGCCACATGGACCGTAACAGGCGGCGGAGCTTTTGTGCTTGGAAACGAGACAGCCCTGTCGGTTTATGGAGCGCGACCTCGGGCGCAGATAGTGGGCATGACCGTAGGGAAGATAGTAGATTACGGATTAAAGGATTCCATGAACATGGGGGCCTGCATGGCGCCTGCGGCGGCATCCACACTGGAACAGCATTTTGTTGACTTTGGAAGTCGTCCGGAAGATTATGACAAGATCATAACGGGAGATTTGGGAAAAGTAGGGCAGACGGTACTGATCGACCTGATGAAAGAGAAGGGTTATGACATATCCGAGCAGCATATGGACTGCGGTATTGAAATTTATGACGGTCAGTCGCAGGATACCCACGCGGGGGGAAGCGGCTGCGGCTGTAGTGCGGTGACGTTGTCCGCATATATTTTGAAGCAGCTGGAAGAAAGCAACTGGAAGAAAGTCCTGTTTATGCCCACCGGGGCGCTGCTCTCCAAGACCAGCTTTAATGAGGGAAAGAGTGTTCCCGGTATCGCGCATGCACTGGTACTGGAGTCCCGAACTTCTTAACACTTCCCGTCATACGCATCCCGTCATCCCGCTAAGACAGGGTGTTGTCCGTCTCTTTGGATTGACGGAATGTTTTGTTTTGGAGTGTTCCTTTTGAGAAGAGTGCACCGGCATTGATCCGTGCGAAACCCGAAAGTTCTCAGGCCGTGTCCAAGGAGGGTCGTACACCCTGCTTTGCGGCCTCAGAACTTTTTCTGTATCCGTTCAGTGACCTGTCCGGAATGTTGCGATGATGCACACTGCGCTCGCAGATCTCGCAAAATTGCAAAGAAATGCGTCCTTGAGACAATGCGTCCTTGAAACAATGCGTTCCAAGGCCAATGTGTCCCAAAGTCAATGTGTCCCAAGGCCAATGTGTCCCAAGGCCAATGTGTCCCAAGGCCAATGTGTCCCAAGGACACATTACAATTCTTGACTTCGCGGGAGGGGCTGTCCGAACTGTTACTTTCTCACATGAAACAGGATATTTTTCTTGACGGAAAATCTTGTAAAATCAGTAATAACAGCATATAATAAAGGGCGGGCCTGAAGACGGTGTTTCTGACAGACGTCTTCGCAGATGGGAACAGAGTATTGGAAGAGTATAAAATATAGGATGAAAGGCTGAAAAGTCAGTGTGGGACTTGTTCGGGAAAAGTGCTTATGCGGAAAATGGAGTTTAAAATGGAGCGCCCCGGGCTGTTGGAGGCGGGGCAGGAGATCACGGTGACGGAAGGACTGCTTCCAAGCAACTATTACTATACGATCGATCCCGCGCTTGCCATGTCCGCCAACATTCCCTTCCGCTATCGGCTTATGAGCAGGAAGGGCACAGTCACGGATGTGGTTGAAAACGCAAGAGGCTTCTATGTGACGGCGGAGTTCGACGAGCCGGAGGTTGCCATGGACAGGTAGATACATACTTTGTGTACCGCAGGTTCCGGGAGAACTGTCTGGCAGTGACGGACTACCTGTTTTGACGGCCGGGGGTTTTTAACGGCCGGAGCAATATATACTGCTACAGCAAATATTAAGTTGCCGATGCCATAATCGTTCTGAACGCATTACGCTTCACACATTGCAGAAAGCTGAAAATATCGGAGACTTAATTTATGCTATACTACTACATCATTGCATTAATTCCTGAGTAACCAGTGCTTGCTGTTCACGCCATCGCCGCGTTGGTGTCAGTCATCATTTACTTTAGTAAATTGACATCGCATCGCCTCCTTCCACCGCCTTGCGCTGACATAGACATCAAGCACTGATTGCTTCAAGATTAACGCAACGATGTACTACATATTTAAAGAAAAGAGGATGAGATCATGTTACAGAAAGTTTCTACAGAAAAGGCGCCTGCAGCAATCGGACCCTATTCGCAGGGGATCATTGCAAACAATATGTTGTTTGCTTCCGGGCAGATTCCCATTAATCCCGCTACCGGCGAGATTGAAGGGGCTGACATTACCGCACAGGCCGAGCAGGTATGTAAAAATGTGGGGGAATTGTTAAAGGCGGCCGGCACTGACTACGCCAATGTGGTAAAGACAAGCTGTTTCCTGGCTGATATGGGCGATTTTGCCGCGTTTAACGAGGTATATGCAAGGTATTTTACCGGGAAGCCGGCGAGAAGCTGCGTTGCGGTTAAGACGCTGCCCAAAAATGTGCTGTGCGAGGTGGAGGTCATAGCCGTGTTATAAGTGTCTGTGCCGCCACGGACAGTGTGATCGGTAAATATGCATAAAACGGAAAAACCGGCAGATACTATTCCAACAAAGCCCAAATTATGTGATACAATTTCGGGTATATAAAGGAGTAGTAAGCAATGATGGATTATGTAAATGCGTTCTGGGTAGGCGGACTGATCTGTGCGTTGGTACAGATCCTGATGGAAAAGACCAAACTGATGCCGGGAAGGATCATGGTGCTGCTGGT
>JAIEKC010000507.1:0-5057 GCA_029064505.1 Acetatifactor sp. | reverse complement strand
GTGGGGGATCTGATCGATAAGGGACCGGAGAGCCTGCGTACCGTGCAATATGTCATGGATCTGTGCAGACAACATCCGGTCTATGTCTCTATGGGAAATGTGGATATAGACAGGGCGCAGAGGGTCTTTGACGATTCTCCGGAAGCGGGGGAGCGTTTTGCGGAATACCTGCATGAGATGGAAAAGCGCTGGAAAAGCAGTATCTGTCAGGAGATGCTTGGGGATATGGGCATCAATATCAGCCAGGTCACTGCGGAAAATGCACCGGAGTATATGTATCAGATCAGGAAGCAGTTCCGGGAAGAACTGGATTTCCTGATGAGCCGTCCCACCATACTGACGGCAGGGCGTTATCTGTTCGTCCACGGCGGGGTGCCTGCAGATGACCTGAATGTTCTGGAAGGAACAGAGGCTTATCCCTATTTAAAGAATGATGCCTTCTGGGAGCAGGGAGTCTGTTTTGACAAATACACCGTGGTAACAGGACACTGGCCCGTATGGCTCTACCGACAGGGCAGGGAAGATGGCCGTCCGCTGTTTGACCGGGAAAGAAAAATATTCTGCATTGATGGAGGTTGCGGTCTGAAGATCGCGGGACAGCTCAACGGAATCATGATTTCCGACAGCCTTACCGACAGCCCGGATATCCGTTGGACCTATCATGATGATTTTCCCGTATATACGGCACTGGAAGCAAGAACGGGGGCTCCTGCGGGTATTCATATCAATTATCAGAGCAGTGAGGTGGAACTGCTGGAGGAACGTGGAGAGTTCGGACTGATTCGGCGCAGAGCTTCGGGAGAAGTGCTGGAAGTGCCGCTTTCGTGGGTGGGCAGATGGAGCGACGGCAGGCTGCACTGTCAGAATTACTGTGACGGAAGACTTCCTGTGGAAGCGGGAGAACAGCTGTCCCTTATTTACCGCAAAGAGAATCGCTGCTATGTGAAGAAACAGGGACAGGCCGGCTGGTATGACGGTCCTCTGGAACCTGTCCCCGTAGATTTACGGATGGTACAGGGTGCTCCTGCAGGAGGAAACTGGCGGCGGGAGAGAGAGCTTGCGGTGTATGAACTGCTTGGAAGGCTGGAGATCGGGTTTGAGAGGATTGATCACTATGAGGCCAATACCATGGAGATGTGCCGGGCTATCGATGATATGCTGAATGCGGTGATCTGCAAGAATTTATTTCTGCGCAATCAGCAGAAGACGAAATTCTATCTGCTGATGATGCCGGGAAATAAGAAATTTAAGACAAAGGAACTGTCGAAGCAGATCGGCAGTTCCAGATTGTCCTTCGGAGAAGCCGTTTATATGGAACGGTTTTTACACATTACTCCCGGTTCCGTCAGTGTTATGGGCCTGATGAATGACAGGGAAGATCAGGTACAGCTGCTGATCGACAAGGATGTTCTGGCGGGGGAATGGTTCGGCTGCCATCCCTGTATGAATACTTCCAGCATCCGGTTGAGGCTGGCGGACCTGTTGGAAAAATTTCTACCGGCAATACATCACGAGCCTGTGTTTGTGGAACTGACTTCCGAAGACGTCCCGTCATAGGATGGAACGCCGGGAAGTTCCAAATCCACACGGAAAAATGCCCAAAACGGCATTTTCATCCTGATATGAGATTCCGCGGGGCGGAATCACGGGAGTGTGACAAGATACGAAGATGAGGGAGAAAAGTCTGGAAAAGTACATTTTCAGACTGGGAGGTACAAATGGAAAAATTAAAACCAAAGCTTTTTTCGGTAATGAAGAACTATACGAAAGAACAGTTCATCAAGGATGTGGTGGCGGGAATCATTGTTGCCATCATTGCGCTGCCGCTGTCCATCGCGCTGGCACTGGCGTCAGGCGTTACTCCTGAGAAGGGTATCTATACGGCCATCACGGCAGGCTTTGTGATCTCCTTTTTGGGCGGCAGCCGTGTGCAGATCGCCGGTCCTACGGCGGCTTTTGCCACCATTGTGGCGGGAATTGTGGCGAAAAACGGCTTCGAGGGACTTGTCATCGCCACATTGCTGGCAGGTGTGATCCTGATCCTGATGGGGCTTTTCCGTCTCGGCAGTCTGATCAAATTTATTCCTTATACCATCACCACCGGATTTACCGCCGGTATTGCGGTGACCATCTTTATCGGTCAGATCAAGGATTTCCTCGGACTTACCGTGGTAACGGAAGAGCCTCTTATTGAGACCATGGATAAGTTAAGGGCAGTGTTTACTTTCATTCATACCATTAACTGGCAGGCTGCGGCCGTAGGCGCTGTCTGTCTGGCGATCTTGATCGTATGGCCTTATCTGCCCGGGTTCTGCAGGAAGATCCCGCCCTCCCTGATCGCGGTGCTGGCGGGGATCGCCATGGTGAGCGGTCTTGGGATGAAGGCGGACACCATCGGAGACTTATATGAGATTTCCAATAAACTGCCCGCCTTTTCCCTTCCCGGTTTCAGCATGGCCACGGTGAGAAATGTGCTTCCGGATGCCTTTACCATTGCGGTTTTGGCGGCTATAGAATCACTGCTTTCCTGTGTGGTGGCGGACAGCATGATCAACAGCAGACACCGCTCCAACATGGAACTGGTGGCACAGGGTGCCGGAAATATGGTGTCGGCGCTGTTCGGCGGTATCCCTGCCACAGGCGCCATCGCCAGAACCGCCGCCAACATCAGGAACGGCGGACGCACTCCCATTGCGGGTATGGTGCATGCGGTGGTTCTCCTGTTGATCCTGGTGGTGCTGATGCCTTACGCGGCGCTGATCCCCATGCCCACCATTGCGGCGATCCTGTTTATGGTGGCCTATAATATGTGCGGCTGGAGAAAATTTGTCTACCTGTGCAAGACTTCGCCGAAGAGCGATATTGCCGTGCTGGTGGTGACCTTCCTGCTGACAGTGGCATTCGATCTGGTGGTCGCTATCGAGGTGGGCATACTGATGGCGGCGCTTCTGTTCATGAAGCGCATGAGTGATGTTACCGAGGTGGAGGGCTGGAAGTATATCGACGACGAAGACGATCCCGACAGTCTCTCCCTGAGAGAAGTGCCTTCGGATACCCGCGTATATGAGATCAGCGGCCCTCTGTTCTTCGGCGCGGCGGATAAGATACTGACCATCTCTCTGGGTGAAAAGACAAAATGCCTGATCCTGCGTATGAGAGGCGTTTCGGCAATTGATGCCACCGCCATGCACAATCTGGAAGAAATGTTCGAGGCTTGTCAGCATAAGAATATCAGGTTGGTGCTTTCCCATGTCAACGAGCAGCCCATGCGCGTCATGCAGAAGGCCGGCTTCGTGGAAAAAGTGGGAATGGAGAATTTCTGTGCTCATATTGACGATGCCCTCAGACGTGCGGCGGAGATACAGCGCTGATCCGCCCGCAAAATGCTTCTGTTCACTCCGCCCGCCGCAGATGCATATATAACGCAAAGGCATGCGTTTTGGCGCGCGGCAAAAGTTTTAAAAGTCCCTCTGATTTACAAATACAATATTTTGTGCTAAAATCAAGGCAAATGCGCAAGTCGTTGTGTATTTGCCTTAATGTGCGAATGGGGCAGATATGAAAGAACGCTTGTGCGGCCCATTCACCACGAATTATAAGAACAGGAGTGTACCAAAGATGCCGGAACAGCAGATTCCAGTGGAAGATCTGACCCCCATGATGCAGCAGTACATGGAGACAAAAAATCAATATAAGGATTGTATCCTTTTTTACCGTCTGGGTGATTTTTATGAAATGTTCTTTGAGGACGCCCTGACGGTTACCAGGGAGTTGGAACTTACTCTCACCGGCAAGGCCTGCGGGCTGGAAGAACGTGCGCCCATGTGCGGGGTTCCGTACCATGCGGTGGAGGGATATCTGACGAAACTTGTGAACAGGGGCTACAAGGTGGCAATCTGTGAGCAGATTGAAGACCCGAAGCTGGCAAAAGGTCTGGTAAAGCGTGAAGTGGTGCGGATCGTCACGCCTGGAACCAACCTGAATGTCCAGGCTCTGGAGGAATCCAAGAATAACTTTCTCATGTGTATAACCTATACCCCCACAAAGATCGGCATCTCCGTGGCGGATGTGACCACCGGCGATTATTACCTCACGGAAGTGGAGGATCTGCGGAAGCTGAACGATGAACTGATGAAATACGAGCCCTCGGAGATCATCTGCAACGAAGCCTTTTTAGTCAGCGGCTTTGAGGTGGATGAGCTGCGGGGCAGGTATCATATTTCCGTCAATGCCCTGGAGCCTCATCTTTTTGATGATGAAGGGTGCAAAAAGGTTCTTTTAAAACATTTTAAGGTCAACACACTGATCGGACTGGGGATTGAAGATTTCCCCGTTGGTATACTGGCGGCGGGAGCGCTTCTGCAATATCTCTATGAAACACAGAAGACGGATCTGGAGCATTTTACCCATATCTATCCCTATCTGACCAATAAATACATGCTTCTTGACAGCTCCACCAGACGCAATCTGGAGCTGACGGAGACCCTCAGGGAGAAACAGAAGAGAGGTTCCCTTCTGTGGGTCCTGGACAAGACACGCACGGCGATGGGGGGCAGGCTGCTGCGGAGTATGATAGAGCAGCCCCTGATCGATAAAGAAGAGATTGAGAAGCGGCTTGATGCCATTGAGGAACTGAATCATGACAGTGTATCCAGGGATGAGATCAGGGAGTATCTGAACCCGGTCTATGATCTGGAGCGGCTGCTCAGCAAGGTTACCTATAAGACGGCAAATCCCAGGGATTTCATTGCTTTCCGCAATTCCCTTGAGATGCTTCCTCATATCAAAACGGTTCTGAAGGATCTGTCTAAGGATGAGCTTAGGGAAATTGAGAAGGGCATTGACAGCCTTGAGGACATTTATCAGCTGATCCGCGCTTCCATAGAGGAAGAACCGCCCATTACCATCCGGGAGGGCGGCATGATAAAGGATGGCTTCGACGAGACAGTAGACATGCTCAGGAGTGCCCGGCGCGACGGAAAGCAATGGCTGGCGGAGCTGGAAGAGCAGGACAGGGAGCGCACCGGCATCAAGAATCTGAAAATAAAATATAACAA
>JAIEKC010000506.1:0-3117 GCA_029064505.1 Acetatifactor sp. | reverse complement strand
GGATAAGGGCAACCATGTATACGAGGCCATCAAGAAAGAGGACGGCAGCAACTGGACCGTTGTTGAGAAGTCCGCGTATATCACCATGGATGACGGCATGTACGGTATCGCGGAAGGCGACTGCGAGATGATCACAGAGGATACGCCTCAGTCCAAGGCGGCGGCAAATCCGCTGTATGAGCCCTACTTTAATCCGAACCATGTATATACTTACGCTCTGATGTCTGAGGAGGAGGCTGAGTTAGACTCCCTGCTGAAGCCTGAGCTTGTAAAATATGTGGATACCTGGACCACGGACTTTATCACCAACGGAAATATCGAGGCACGCTGGGATGAGTACGTGAACGGCCTTCAGAAGCTGAGAGTGGATGAATTCATCGAGCTGTATGAAGCAGTCGGTGCAAGAAGCAGCAGGAAATAATATATTGTAATCTAAAACTCTGAATATACGGGCTGTTGCATTGGGCGAAGGGATTTCGCCCGATGGGGCAGCCCATATGATTATCCGCCTGTTTCAGGTGAAAGGAGAAATATGACAGCTAAGAGAAATTTTGTGTTTATCCTGACGGACGACCAGGGAGAATGGGCCCTGCACTGTGCGGGAAATGACGACATCATCACCCCCAATCTGGACCGCCTTGCCAATATGGGGGCAAGGTTTACCGACTTTTTCTGTGCCTCCCCGGTCTGCTCTCCGGCGAGAGCTTCCATTATCACGGGGGAAATGCCGTCCTGCCACGGGGTGCTGGACTGGCTGTCTGGAGGGAACGTGAACACGAAGGACTATCCTCATATGAAGGAGCATCCTTACTTTAAGAAGGAAGACAGAGCCATTGAATATCTGGAAGGACATGACACATATGTCAAACGTCTGGCCGGGGCGGGATACCGATGTGCCCTCAGCGGGAAATGGCATCTGGGCAATTCCGTCCGTCCCAAGGAGGGATTTGAGAAATGGTACACTATCGGTCACGGAGGCTGTAATTATTTCAACCCGGATATCTGTGAGGACGGAAAATTTTATAATGAAAACCGTTATGTGACGGATCTGATCACGGAGCGTGCGCTGGATTTTCTGGGAGAGTATGTGGAGCAGGAAACGCCCTGGTATCTGAGTATACATTACACGGCGCCTCACAGTCCCTGGACAAGGGAGAACCATAAAGAGGAATTCCTGAAGCTGTACGATGACTGTGCCTTCACTTCCATGCCTGATGAAGCGGTGCACCCGAACCAGGTGGGAACCTGCCCGGTGGGAAGTACTCCGGAGAAGAGGAAGGAAATCCTCACGGGCTATTTTGCCGCCGTTACGGCCATGGACGAGGGTGTCGGCAGGATCCTGGATAAGCTGGAGGAAAGCGGTCAGCTGGAGAATACCACCATAATCTTCACCGCCGACAACGGGATGAATATGGGGCACCACGGGATCTGGGGCAAGGGCAACGGAACCTTCCCGCCGAATATGTATGACTCCTCCGTGAAGGTTCCCTTCCTGATCTATGATCCCCAGTATTTTACCGGGGGAAAGGTGATCGGAAGGATGGCGGGACACTGCGATCTGTTTCCCACCCTGCTGGAGCTGGCAGGTATTGACTACAAAGCCCATGACAAACAGCCGGGGAGGAACATCTGCTCCTACGGAGAGCATCCGGAGAAAGAGGAAGACAGGGATGTGGTCATGTGCGATGAGTATGGAAAGGTGCGCATGATCCGCAGCCACGAATACAAATATGTGCGGTATTATGAGACCGGCGAGGAGCAGTTTTTTGATCTTTCCGCGGATCCTGGGGAGCGGAAAAACTGTGCCGGAATGCCGGAATACAAAGAAGAAATAGCAGAGTTGAGGAGCCGGATGGAGGCCTTTTTTGAGCGTTATGGGGATGGGATAAACAACGGGATTCTCTATCAGGTGACAGGAAACGGACAGCTGAAACGGTGCAGCGATCCGGGCGCCTTTGACCCGGGAGTCGCATACTTTAACGAAAACGGGAAGCATTCCTTCAGCTGAGCATCGGAACCGGAATAAGGAGGATTTTTATGGAGACATTTCAATTACCGGAGGCGTATTTCAGAGATCAGGCAAATAAGCGGGATGCCCGCAGGGAAGCGGATATGCGGCATATTCTGGAGATGGTGTCAAAGGAAGAGCTGAGAGCGAAGATCTACACACCCGCGGATCCGGAGGAAAGCAGAGAGCGCTTTCTGAATGCCCTGACGGAGGAGGGAATCTTCCGGGATCTGGGAGATGAACCGGCGGACTGGCTGGTTGCGTTGGAGCGCCTTGCATTTTTGATCGTGAAAGACTATCACTATAAGAACAGAGAGAGGACGTCCGGAGATCCGGGTACGGGAGAGACGGAGGTCCCGGCAAGGCTTCTGTGGGGAGTGATCCGGTACGGTGAGCGCGAGATGGCCCGGGAGGACCGGGGGAATGTCCGCTTCCACAGTTCCATTTTTGCCATTCCGGTCTGCGCGGTAAATATTTATTTTGCGTTGCTGCCGATTCTGCACACGGAGCGGGAGTTACCCGGGACGGAAGTGTGGAAGGATCTTCTGTCGCAATTCCGCAACACCTTATACGGTCTGATGCTGCAGGCCTGGACGCTGCCGCTGCGGGGCGATGAGACGGATGCGACTCCTTTCTGGGTGGAGCGCTTCAGAGATCATGTCTGGTGGATGGGCGGAAACGCCGTGGGATACAGACCGGTCTTTTACACGGCGCTTTGCTTCGGGGACAGCAGGCTTATGGACATCTTGGGAGAGGTGATCATCGGAGCTGCCGGATCCAGGGCCGCTTACGGGGAGGATTCTTTCTGGACGGAGGGAATCTGTGCGGATGGTTTCGGCTGGGGACACGGAGCGCAGGCCTATAACGACGGTTACCCCACGGACGCTTTGCAGGAGATATTTTCCCTGACCCGGTATTTCAAGGGCACTTCATATGAGTATATTTTGAAGGAAATGGACTGGAAAAATATAGTACGCTATATTGCAGGCATCAGCTGGAGTTCCTGGGGGGATTATGTGCCGCCCATGATGGGGAGACGCTGTTTTCAGGCGGAAAAGCGGCTTTCAACCACCCGCATGATGCAGAAATTCGCGGAGGAGATCCTCAAC
>JAIEKC010000505.1:0-2593 GCA_029064505.1 Acetatifactor sp. | reverse complement strand
CTTCCCCTCCGGGCGGAGGCCGGCTTCGAGATTCCCGGAACCTTTCAGGTACAGGCGGACTCCGGTATTTCATACACTGTGAAATCTCTGGATTACAGTTATGATAACAATACGTATCTTTCCCTGCGGGATCTGGCCATGGTTCTGAAAGACACGGATAAATCTTTTTCACTGGAGGTCACGAAGAGTACTGTGTCCCTGAATCCCGGTAACGCCTACTCGCCTGTGGGAGTGGAAAATGCCTCCTGGGAGGACAGCGGGAATCCGGATATTGGCCTACGGCGGAACGAATTCACAGTAGGCGGGCAGAAGGTATTTTATTATACCCTGATCCTGAAGTTGCCCTCCGGGGATTACGACTGCTTCATGATGGCCGCAGATCTGGCCATGATCCTGGATATGGATATCTCGGTTCCCGCTGCAGGTTCCCTGCAGATCCGTACGCAGGAGCCGTTCCGCATCTCTCCTGCCGAGCTGGAGCAGACCGGTTATTTTTACGGAGTCAACAGCGTATTGGTGGGAGATGCGACCACAGGGGAGATCTACTACCGGTATCAGTCCGATCTTTCCTATCCCATAGCCAGCACCTCCAAGCTTATGACCTGTCTTCTGACCATGGACGCCATATCCGCAGGGCGGATCACCCTTGAGGAGCAGGTCACTGTCTCGGAGGCGGTTCAGGCGCTGGCCGATTCAGACGACGGGGTGATCCCACTGGAGGCAGGGGAGCAGATCACGGTGCAGGAGCTTTTGTTGGGTGTCCTTCTTCCTTCCAGCAATGAATGCGCCCTGTGTCTGGCTGAGGCGATCGCCGGTTCGGAGGAAGATTTTGTCCGGATGATGAATCAGAAAGCACTGGAACTGGGGCTTTCCCAGGCGGTCTTTTTCAACAGCAACGGTCTGCCTTTTTACACGGAAGATCCCATTCCTGCAAAGTGTCAGAACCGTATGAGCGCGGAGGATATGTTCCGTCTGGTATCTTATCTTCTGAGGGTCTATCCCCAGATCAAGGACATTACCGCGTTGGAATCCGCTGCTCTGGAATCTCCCGGAGTCGAGGTGAAAAATACCAACCCGCTTTTGTATAATCTGCCCCAGGTCACCGGTCTGAAAACCGGAACCACCAACAAGGCGGGAGCCTGCCTTGTCACATCTCTGATTGCCGATGACGGGGGTATGGAACACGATCTGGCAGTGATCGTCCTGGGCACCGAAGACTCCGTTGAGAGAGGACGTGTCTCGGGATTGCTGGCCAGATACGCCCTGCAGGTCTTTTACGCGGATCCGGGGCAGTCGGAGGACGGGACATCCGCCCGGTTTCCCGAAAAACTGCCCACCCATGCCGGGGCGGCAGTGGACTGGATCCTCCGGACGGCCAAGAGAATTTATTGATCAGAGAGGACGTATTGAGAGCGACAGAACAGAAATTAATTCAAATCTTAATATGACAGAAATTAATTCGGATATCCTGCAGTCTACGGTGGTGAATCCGGATGCTGCTGACGTTTCCTGTAAACTTTCGGCAGGCAGTATGATTGCAGGAAAATACGAAGTGACAGAGCCTCTGAATGTATCCACAGGCGAGGCGGATCTTTACATATGCAAATATAACGATGAAGAATATGTGGCGAAAGTATACAGACGCCGGCGTGCGGTAAAGCCTGAGGTCCTTACGGCTTTGAAATCCATAGATTCGCCTTATGTCCCCACCCTGTACGACACGGGTGAATATAACGGTCTGCCGTTTGTGATCCTCCCATACTATAAAAACGGGAGCCTGCAGGGAAGAAAGTTATACTCCGGAAGAATTAAAGAATACCATTATTCCCTGTATCAATGAGGCGCTCAGGATCCTGCACCGGAAGGATATCATCCATAAGGATCTGAAGCCGTCCAATATCATGCTGCAGGACGACGACAAAAGCATTGCCATCATTGACTTTGGTATCAGTTCCGTAGTCGAGGAAGGAAACACAGTACTGGTTACGAAAACCGTTTTTCAAATTGCAGCTCGGCCGGCCTGAAATCCTTAACAGGATCGGTGAGAACATTGTTGTGTTCGATTATATCCGTCCGGATGTTGCAAAGCAGATTCTGGATTCTCAGGTCAATAAGATCATCAGGAATCTTTCAGCTGAAAAACATATTGAGCTGACTCGTTCCCACAGGGCAATGGAAGTATTGGCGGAACAGGCTCTGGGCAATCTGCAAAATGGCGGCAGGGGTGTGGGCAATGTAGTTGAAAACTTCCTGATCAATCCTTTGTCGAGATATCTGTTCGATAATGAGATATTTAGCAATGCGACCGTAACGATTGATGATATTGATGCTGCGGCGCTCCCGCCGACGCTGGCATGTACGAGAGGTTAGACGATGGAGATTATAGCAGTTACCTGAAAAGGATCTGAGAAAAAGGAAAATGAGGACCGCGTTATCGTGGGCAGATCCATTTTGGCGGGAGGCACTCTGTCCGGTGAATTGGAGAACGGCGTTCTGGCGATCGTCGACGGTGTCGGAGGAAATAATGCCGGTTCGGCGGCTTCACACTTTGTGGCGTGTAAGGTGTGTATGTTAAATGATATGACAATGGAAG
>JAIEKC010000504.1:0-1631 GCA_029064505.1 Acetatifactor sp. | reverse complement strand
ATTCTTCGGGGACCCCCCCTCTTTAACACATGAGGTTCCGCCGGATGGGCATCTGGGTATAAGAGACAGCTTTTAGCCGTATTAATAAATACAACGGTCTTCAACTCGCCCTTGATAATTTTTTCTGTGCTGAATCCGTCCAGATCCGGCTGATGCCGAAGCGGTCGCATCATCACAACGCACTCCTGCTGTAAAACAGTAAAAATATAATCTCCTATTATGGTGCCATTGTCAAGTCCTTTACTCTTACGGACATCATCAGCAATTTTCTGAATTATCGGTATGTACTTTTCCTTCATCAGACTGTGTCGCCTTTCACCAGTTTAAGAATTTAAAAGGCGCACATAGAAATCTACTTCATCCAGTATTTTGTTCATATCTTCTGTACTGGAAGCTTCGCCCATATAGTGGATATTATAGTCCATGATCCCCACATCCGGCTCTTTTAAGATATCAGAAACAGGCACCTTCAGATATTGTGCGATCATTTCCAAATCTTCGTTCTCTAATTCTGTGCTGCCTTTCAAAATAGCCTGAACATGAATTTCAGGGCATGACAAGGCAACAGCCAGTTCTGCGGCTGATTTTTCTTTTTTTTCCAATACTCTGGAAATGTTATAGCCTATTGCCCTTACGTCACTCAATGCATTAACAGACAGCATATAAATCCTCCTCTTTTGTCAGGAAAACTTATCTCTTACAACATAAAAATACCATATTTTTCCTGTTTTGTCCAGTCACCCGCACAAATTGCGGACACCTCACTTCTTCATACTCCCCGTACCGCCTTCCACAACGCCGTCCCCGCGAAGAACGCTGAGGAAAGTTCCGAAGAAGCATCTTGCATCCATCAGAAGGCCCATTTTTTTAACATACTCACCGTCAAATCTCGCTTTCACGGGAATTTCCAGCTCGTCCCTTCCGTTGATCTGGGCCCAGCCTGTGAGTCCCGGCCGCACATCATTTGCACCGTACTTGTCTCTCTCCGCGATCAGATCATACTGATTCCACAGCGCAGGTCTGGGACCTACAATAGACATGTCACCTTTCAATATATTGATGATCTGTGGCAGCTCGTCCAGACTGGTCTTTCTCAGGAATCGTCCGACCCTGGTGATATATTGATCCGGATCTTTCAGCATATGAGTGGGCATGTCCTTCGGTGTGTCTGTCCGCATGGTCCTGAATTTCAGGATATTGAAGTAGCTCTTATGAATACCCACTCTCTTCTGGCGAAAAAGTACCGGTCCCCTGGAGTCCGCCTTTACAGCAAGGATCAATAACAGAAAAAGCGGGGAAAGAATCACCAGCCCCACAAGCGACAATACAAAGTCAATACCACGTTTTACAGACAGATACATAAACCACCTCTTCCTCTCCCGTACAGTCAAAAATCCCTGTTTCCTTTCAAATTCCCGCTTTCTTTCAAGGCCCCATTCCCTTCCAGGATCCCGCTTTCTTTCGAAATTCCGTTCCCTTTCAAATTCCCGCTTCCTTCCAGGGTACCTCTCCGAGCATTTATATCCGAAATCTCTATACAATCGGCTTAATGGGCTCTGCGTAATCCCAATCCCGCCTCAAGCCCTTCCATCCGCGTCGTGCCAATGATAAGTAGGTACGATCTCCTGCAC
>JAIEKC010000503.1:0-2024 GCA_029064505.1 Acetatifactor sp. | reverse complement strand
TACAAATGGTGTATCGTCGGGAGCGTCAGTTGTGTCTAAGAGACTTTGAATAACCTTTTTACTCCAAGTTTTATGGTATATTCTGAATATCTTTGATATTGTTAGGTCTTACCAATTGATTTTACAACTCCTGCATTCTTTCCATCAATTCCATAATAATATTTTCATTGTCTATACACCTTAGCTGTTCATACCGTTCATGCAATACACCATTTTTCAGTTCAAAGCTTTCCGGTGTATGGAATTCCCCATCACACAGCGTCAGGCTCCCTGTCCCTTCCCCCAGGAACCCCAGCGTCCCGGGGTTGAACTCCAGCCCCTTCCCATGCTCCGTGTGGAAACTCCTCCGCTCCGGGGATGACATCTCCCCGCACTCCCCGCCGTTGGTGCGGATGCACCTGGACACCATGCCGCTCCCCCCGCTGCCGTCCACCAGCCTCAGGTATGCCCTGATCTGCTCCCTGGGCATGCAGTACATCAGGTTCGCCGTCATGGGGGCATAGGGGTATCCATGGCCTCCCTCCTGCCCGGGGTCGATGTCCAGCGCCAGCCCGCACTTCTCCCCGCTGGTGGCCTTCTTTTGTTATGCTTTCAAGTTTGCTTCATGGATTACTCTCTAACTATAAAAACCTCATAATTATAGTTAATTGCTTTACTAAATCTATTACATATCAGTGTTAAAATATCTACAGCTTCATCACATAACGCTGTGCTATCTACTTTTTCAAACTGCTTTAATGCCATTTGCAAATCTTTTATTTCCCATGGACTTTCTTCATACCATCCTGTACACATATGATAGCAATAAGCCAAACCTGTCCATCCCTGCTCATTACAAGTCATCAATTGCATTATTTGATCAAAATAGCCCTCCCATATAATTAAGATCTCAGTATCATCTCCTTCCCTAAAAATAAATTGAATCTCTGGTTCTCCCTCAAAACCGTCATAATACGTTTTATTAACTATCTCCATCTTGTCCCTTTCTATGGTGCTGGCCAATGTCCTTGTCTTAATAATTGTAATTGTTCTTGTGTTGCTGTTCCATTTCTTATATGCCTGAATTGGCCTTGTCCAGAAGCACCAGTTCTTTCATGGGGATCCTGGGTTCGTACATGTTAACTGTTTTTCTGATCTTTTCAGATATCAGGAAAAGCGGTGATGATATGATATCCGTAAACACCGTTTCCGGATGGCTCCGAATAAATACCGGTTCCCTTTCGGGTAATTTATAGGCGCTTTCCGGATGAATGAGACGTATATCCAGCTTATCATGTAAATTTAAAATGAATGGCCTTTGCGTTATCTTTGGATCCTCTTTGATCAAAAGGTATCTCAATTTCATTCCTCCGTTTTTTATTCTGGTAGCTTGAATCACTTTAATCTGCCAAATCAATGTACTCTGTCTTTTCTGCCATATTGATGAGCAGATAATCCCCGCACCAGTATGTCACCAGCGGGGCATCGGATTTTTTCCAGTACTCCCGCCACTCTCCCTCCGACAGGTTTACCATGTATTCCCGCTTTCCTTCCTCCAGGGATTCCTGGTAAATAATGCCGTCATAAAAGCAATAGACCGTTTCTGCCCTATAGCCCAGGATCCTGGCATGGGAATTTTTCGTGCTGTACAGTATCCTGCTGGTGTCTGTCTCCAGATCGATTTCAAGGAGTATGTCATGATCCTCATCATCCGGACTTGTGCCCCGCAATAAATTGAACAGCCAGTTGTCTACTCCCTTGCAGACAGTAATCCCTGCAATGACTTTCCCATCCTCGAATGTAAATCCTTTGGGCATGGAATATCTGTACCTGCTGTCACTCATACATTCAATCGCATGCTTTTCTTCCTCACCGGCCCGCTGATAGGATGGAACTTCATTCGGGTATACATACAGGGTAACCCAGTCTTTATCCGCCCTTGTGGTATAGCAGCACCAATCAAGCCGATAATCATAATGCGTTTCGGGTTCCAGGATTACTTCCCCGCTTTCCTCATCAATAACATCCCATAAAGTATATCCATA
>JAIEKC010000502.1:0-2678 GCA_029064505.1 Acetatifactor sp. | reverse complement strand
CTCATATCCATACCTGCAGCGGATTGACGCTGTCTCCCGGCGCGGGAGCCAGGGATGTGCCCAGGACAGGATTCACCGCCTGATCCACCGCCGGAATTCCGGAATTTACCGCAGGTGCGGGAGCCGTCATGATTTCCGGCCGAATGGTTTCCCTGCTGGGGATCAGGCTGAACATACTCTCAATGGAAAAGGGAAACGCCAGACTGATCCCTGCCAGTCCCCACAGCGCCACATTCACCCATTTAGGAGCTTTCTTCAGAAGCAGGCGGAGCAGGATCACCGCCAGTATCAGCCAGCCGGCAGAAATACTCATGTTCACAATATTTAAAATATTTTTGTCATTGCGTCCCTCCCCTCCGGAATTCGTCGATCATCCGCTGCACTTCATCGATCTCCTGCCCGGAAATCTTTCTGTGCCTGGTAAATGCCGCTATAAAGGACGGGAGCGAGCCTTCGAACTTCTTCTCCACCAGTTCATCGATCTCTGACGCCTGCACCTCACTCTTGGATACCAGGGATGTCACGATCCTGTTTTCATTTTTCAGCACGCCGCGCTCACTGAGACGTTTGATAACAGTATAGGTCGTGGTGCGCTTCCACTCCAGCTGCTTCTGGCAGAGCTGCACCAGTTCCGTGGTCCTGACCGGCTCATGCTCCCACAGGATCAGGCAGAAACGGTATTCGCTTTCAAAGATCTTCGGTATGTCCATAGAGGATCCTCCTTTTGACTAATACATTAGACTATCTTGTTTTGAGTCTACTGCATTAGACAAAGAATGTCAACAGTAGATATTCCTGTCGGAACCAGTTCACACGAATTTATTGATTCTCATACATAAATCACAATTTCAAAAAAGTAGTGGAGGAATCCCTTCCCCAATGGAAGAACCGATTTGACAAAATATGGACGGCCTTTGAAGAGAACCGGAAGGAACTGGAAAAGGTATATCCTCTTCTTCCGGTCTCTGTCTTTCAGGCAGATCTGAATCACTCCAATATCCTTTTGGATGACGATAAAAATTTTGTCGGAATGCTGGATTTCAACCTGTGCGGCCGCGATACTGTCCTGAATCATCTGTTCAGGGAAATACTGTTGGAATATGATATCTGCAAAAATGATATTTTCTACTCCAAAGAGCCAAATGACCGGACCACAGAGCTTTTTCTCTCAAAGGTTCGGCTGGTGGCGGAAGCCTATCCCTTTTCCGAGCTGGAGAAAAGCGCCGCTGTTCTGGTCTACCGATACCTCAGGCCCTTCTGGTGGCGCCCTTCACATGAGATTGAGAAAGTGAAGGATGACGCTGAGAAGGTCTGCCGGATTTTTGAATGGGTGGAAAATGAACTGGCAAGGACGGATCTTGTCTTTTAGCATTGCCCGTTCTTCAGCTTCCTGACCATTGCCTGAAAGCGTTCCTCACCGCGCAGATCCTCAAAACAGGCATCCTGCTCCAGTCCGTTTATTATCACCTGCATGAGCTCCCTGGTAAATCCTGACTGTATTCTCTCTGCGGAGAATGTGGGACTGAAAAGGGCCTGATTAAACGGCATCGGACCATCTGTCAGACGGTTCGTAAATCTCTCAAGATAATCCAGCGTTTCCTCCTTCATGCCCAGACGCAGATATACTTCGGCAATAGCTCCCGCCGCCGTTCCGCCGCCTACCGCAAACAATTCCTCCACCCTGCAGAGTACATCGCAGATTTCCAGAGTCCTTTCCCTGTCAAACTCCATATCCTCCTCCAGGAGCACCATTAGACAGTTCTGCACATCGCCGATCAGTTTGTAAAGCTTGCTCTGCACGGTGCTGACCGCCTTATCTTTCTCACCCTTTTTCCGGTAAAGCTGTGCCCACAGCATGGTAAAATCCGCCGTATTGGTGATCGTTTTCTGCAGCAGCGTTTCCGCCCTGTCCAGATTTCCTTCCGCCAGTTCCAGGGAGACCAGCATGGAGACCACAGGCAGGTAAAAGGCGGAATCTCCGCTTTCATAAAGGGTTTCTGCCAGTTCCTTCTTTCTCCTCTTCCATCTCTCCTTCTTTTTCTCTGTTTCCTCATCTCCCTCATTGGCGGCACTGTTCATATCCATCAGGGAAAATGCCGCTATCGCACTGAATTTAAGGGATGCCGCTGAAGGGTAGCTGTGCAGAAGCTGCTCCAGGCGCTCTTCCGCTTCCCTTGCCTTTCCCTCCCGGATCCTTTCAATGATCTCTGTCATGTACTGTCCATGTTTTTCCTCTGACAGCGTTTCTTCGTAGGACAGCAGCGTATCCACATCCGTGTCCAGCGCCCTTGCCAGCGGACAGAGCATGGTAATATCCGGGTAAGAGCTGTCCGTCTCCCACTTGCTGACTGCCGGGGCCGACACCCCCAACAGGTCGGCAAGCTGCTCCTGTGTCATTTTCTTTGCCTTACGCAGTTCAATGATCTTTTCACCTATTTTCATATCCATATTTTCCTGCCTCCATTCAATTGTCACTTGTGATATTTTTGCCGTTCGTGAACTTTTCCTACTGGCGGCTTTTTGTCCGTTTGTGGATTTTTCCACTGGCGGCTTTTTGTCCGTTTGTGGATTTTTCCCACTGGCGGCTTTTTGTCCGTTTATGGCTATTTACCCACTCGTGGCTATTTTCCGTTCTCTTCATCCCAGTATCCTTATACCGGCATATCAGCTGATATCAT
>JAIEKC010000501.1:0-9772 GCA_029064505.1 Acetatifactor sp. | reverse complement strand
AAAACGATCACCCACTCTGGTCTGCTCTATGGTGAGCCCGTTTTCCTTTCCCATCAGGAAAAATCCGAGGTTGCTCATAACAGTGGCCACAATGGTATCCTTCTTCAGCTTACCCTGGGACTTCATATGATTCCCGACGATAGCCATGATCTGATCTCCGTCCACTATTTTCCCGTTCTCATCCACCGCAAGCATTCTGTCTGCGTCACCGTCAAAGGCAAGCCCCACTCTTGCTTTCTCATACACTACTCTGGCCTGCAGCTCTTCCATATGGGTGGAACCGCAGTTGGCGTTGATGTTTGTGCCATCCGGGTTATTATGTATGGCAACCACATTGGCCCCCATTTCCTTCAGCGCTTCCACGGAAGTATAATAAGCCGCGCCCTCGGCACAGTCCACTACGATCTTCATTCCCTCCAGATTGACCGGAACAGCATGAATGGAGTTATTGATGTACTCCTCCCTGGCATCTGTGCGGTATTTTATCTTTCCCACACCCGGTCCGATCGGAAATTTGATATCCTGCATATTCTCCCGGATCAGAGTCTCTATTTCGTCCTCCAGCTGATCCGGCAGCTTATAGCCATTCTCATCGAAGAATTTAATACCGTTAAATTCCACCGGATTATGAGAAGCGGAAATGACAACTCCCGCATCCACTCTGTACTTTTGCGTCAGATACGCCACCGCCGGAGTGGGTATCACCCCTACATAAATGCAGTTAGCCCCCACCGAGCAGGCACCTGCCATTAACGCATTGGCGAGCATATCACCGGAAATACGGGTATCACACCCCACCATGATAGTCGGCTTATGTTCCTTTTCCTTCGTAAGCACATAAGCGCCTGCCTGCCCCAGCTGCATTGCCAACAAGGGCGTCAGCTCCTCATTTGCGATTCCCCTTACACCGTCTGTTCCAAACAATCTAGCCATATTCTTACTCCTCTGCTCTGGCAAAGATAACTCTGGCAGTTATCTCGCCGTCTATTTTAATCTCTTCCGATATTCCGAAATGAATGGGAATCTGATACGTTCCGGGAGTCAGCTCACTGATCCCCTCTTCTTCCATCCAAGCCTGCACATCTATTGTCCCCATTATTGTATTCTGATCTGCGGGAGACACCGCTTCGTCAAGTCCTGATATATTTACCTCATAGTATTCTTCCGCCTGGGAACGCTCTGCCGTCAGGGAATCCGGTATATTAATGACAGCCACATTTCCCGCCGGGATCTGCAAAGTACGCTCCGCCTCAGGCTCCACAAACGCAGTAACCGTCACACGCCCGTTGAAATCGCTGCTGTCGACAAGCCTGATGCCGTCGGGCAGCAGTTCACGGATATTGATCACATTGATCACATCACCCTCTGCCCCGTCCAGATTTACGGACTCCCCGGGAATGACGATCCTGTTGATATTGTTCAGGGCAGATGCGCTTCCTGCAATCTTCACCATGGCAGGATCGCACTGTATCTCACCGGTAGCAAGAAATCCACTGGCCGGTGTTCCGGAAACATTTACCTCCACAGGCACAGATTTGGCAGCCAGCACCTCAACCGACATATGAACATAGTTCACATCCATTACAAGATTGGAGACATCCATAACCGCCTCTTCCGAATCGTAGAACAGCACTTCCACATTTGCAGACAGGCTGCTGGCAGCTCCGGTCACATCTATCTCCACGCCCGCATGGTCGATACGATCCACCTCCGACTTAGGTCCGCTTACCCTGATCATCGTCTGGTCCGCCAAAGCGTTGGCGACGACATACCCTTCCGCCACTTCGCCTACAGTGGTATATTGTACCTTCACCCAACGATTTACTTTCTGCTCAATATTCAGGCGCACCATATCGTGATCGCCCTTAACGGAACTGGAGTCTATTCCTACATTTAAAACAGAATATGTGATAGGAATAGTATTAATGTCTGTCAGACGGCTCACATCCGCCTCCGCCACAATATCAGTGGCCCGGAGCTGGCTTAAAATACTGGTTGGCGCTGTCACCGTCACCCGGACCGAATCCGAATTCTCAATGACCTCATAAAACTTATTTTCCTGCTCCAACAGCTCCGTATTTACCAGCGTAACCGGAATATTGTAAAAAGTCTGAGGTTTCTTAGGATCATCCAGCTGCACTACCAAAAACCACAAAATTGCAGCCAGCAACAGGGAAGCAAGCTTCAGGCCCCAGTTATGCAATATCTTTTTTCTCATTCTTGCGCTTGCTCCTTCCCATCCACTTCCGCTTGTTTTTATTTTCACCGTCACTGTCGCTCAGAAGCTGCTTCAATCTGTTTTTCAGGGCCATTCCATCCAGATTGCGTTCCAGCTTACCCTCACAGGCAACACTGATCTTGCCGGTCTCCTCAGAGACAATGACCGTCAGGGAATCTGTCACTTCCGAAATGCCTACACCGGCCCGATGCCGGGTTCCCAGCTCCTTGCTCAGACTCAGGTTGTCAGACAACGGCAGATAACAGGTAGCGGAGGTCACACGGTTTCCGCGTATGATCGCGGCGCCGTCATGAAGCGGCGTATTGTGTTCAAAAATATTGATCAGCAGCTGGCTGGTGACCAGGCCGTCAACCTCGATACCTGTACGTTCATAATCCTTTAACGTTTCCTTTTGCTCAATAACGATAAGGGCACCGGTTTTCACCTTGCCCATTTCCACACATGCCTTTGTAATTTCATTTATGGTCTTCTCGGAGAAATCACCCTGATCCCTGGAACCGGGAGTAGGAATAAACGCCTTTTTCCCCAATTCCTCCAACGCATGACGCAGCTCAGGCTGCATGACCACAATGATAGCCGTCACCGCAAATCCGAGAATATTACGTGCCATCCACATAATAGTACTCATATCCAGCAAATATGCCACTACCAAAAAGACACATATCATGATAAGGCCTCTCAGTAACAGCCATGCCCTGGTATTTTTCATCCATACTAAAACATAGTACAACAAGAACGCAACGATCAGTATCTCGAGGATATCGCCCAAACTCATTGTCGTACCGTAGATCCCAACGCCCTTAAAATAGCTTATAAGTCTCTCTAACCATTCCATGCTGTTTAAATGAGTCCCTTCATCTTCCATTCCTTAAAACAGTTCTTCGAAATCATCCGGATCAACGCCCTGATCCTCTCTCATTCCCCGGCTGTTGACGGTGACGCTCCTGCCGCCGCGGTAGTTGCCGCGATTCCCGGATGCTCTCGATGAGCCGGAAGTCCTTGCACCTGTCCGTTCCATGACTACGTTCCTGTCGGAGGCATTCCTGGCCTGCTGAGACATCCTTGTCTGGGAATTGATCTTTTTCACTGTCTTAGTGGACATGGATACCGTCATTTTAGGAACCGCTTTCACATAATAATAGTATTCATCGTCCTCGAACTGTACCTTTTCGGTACGGCTGTAGTCCACACAGAACCGGAAAAACTCTATCAGCTTCCCCACTGCCAATGCAAGAACAGATCCCAACAGTACGCTGACAACAGACATATTGGTATCATACAGCAGATCACCGATCAAAAGGATCACAATGTCCGTCATCACTCCCGCCACCATGGCGATCGTCCACGAATGGTCTACGGACATTCTGCGGATCAGATACACCACCAGCACGGTGATCGCAAAAGCCGCGATCATCACCATCATGGCCTTATTGCCCAGAATGGCGTCAATGACCACTCTCAGTTTCGCCGTTGTCTCGTCCTCCCCCATGGCATTGATGGTGGGTGCGCTGCCGGTCACCGTATCCAGAAGATAATAGACACAGATACCGCATCCTACTGATATAATGGAAGCCGGTCCGCAGATCAGGCCCACTGCCAACGGGATCACAAAAGGAATCTTCATCACGCACAGCAACGGCGTCAAAACCACCACCACCGAATCTTTCGGGCTGAAACGGAAAAAGAGCAGGAACATCACAAGATACATGCAAAGTCCTACGAGCGCCGCTTCCATCGATAATGCATATATATGAAGCAGACTGAACAGTGCCGCAAACAGTACAATGCAACTGTTAGGCAGGAAAGAACACATCAATGCCACGATCAATACGATCGCAATATTATCAAGCCTTGTCATATAGCCCAAGTTCTTGTTTAAAGTCAGCAGTGTAGCAAAAGCCAGCAGGAACTTCATAAGCGGTATCAAAAGAAATTCCGTCTTAATATAGATCTGCTTTATTTTTTCTCTGAATTCAAGTAAACCAGTCATTCTGTCCTCCAGCTGATCTCCCTACTTCTTCCCGCACCAGCTCCCGCTCGCCCGCTTCATATGAACGGGCTCGGACCGGAACCTATTCGCGATACATGGAGTTCAGCTTCTTTAAATTATGATAGTAGCACTTCAGGCTTCGCTTGACCCTGGAGTAGCGGTAAGTACAGGCAATATAAGTGATGACACCATATGCCACTACCGTCACGCCATACCGGATCAGCACGTCCCGGGCAAAAGCTATCAAATCCATTTTATACAGATCCTGCATAAAATTTTCAAAATCATAAAAAACATACAGAGCAAACACCAGGGCAAAAGCAATGGAGGAACTTACGATCGACTTTAAGACCTGCACAGCGATATAGTCGCTGCGGAAAAAATGATCGATCTTTTCATTCCTTTTGCCCTCGTTCGCTTCATATGCCGCCAATTGCGTCATCAGGATAATACGCTCTTCATTTAACATGAAAATCCTCCGCGACTCTTCTTACAAAAATCTCATCTTGGGGTTTTCCTTATCCGGCTTCTTCTGAACCACAGGCTTGGGAGCGTTGGCGTTCAGTACGCTCTGGAATCCCTGCGCAACATTGTTCGTGCACTTATCGCAGAATCTGCCGCTCCTGATGAAAGCACCGCAGTTCTCACAAGCCAGCTGAATGGGAGAATCCTCTGTCACTTCGAGACGCTCCTCCCGCAGCCACTGATGAATCTGTCCTATATCCACACCGCAGGCATCCGCAACCTCATTGATCCCGGCGCCTTTATGCTCTCGTATGTACTCTTTGACTTCCTGGAATTTTGCTTCCAATTTCTCACGGCAGCTGGGGCAGGTATGAGGCCCTGAAACATAATTGAAAATCCGCCCACAAGTCCTACAATTCCTTACATTCATAGCATCCTCCTTCTCCGCTAAAGGCCTGCTCCACAGGCCAATGTGATAAAATAGATTTTTTGCACACCGGCAGCCTTCAAAGCTTTTGCTGCCTCGTCAATGGTACTGCCGGTAGTAAAGATATCATCAATAATTACAGTTGTATTTAATTTTACATCATTTTCATCTATATTGAAAGCCTTTTTCAAATTATTTTGTCTTTCGGAGGGATTTTGTAGTTTTAAAGGGGCTGTATTCTTTACTCTGACCAGCAATTTTTCGTTTACCGGCACTCCGGAATACCGTCCCACAGCCCGGGCCAGCAGCGCAGCCTGATTGTAACCCCGCTTTTCCAGACGTTTTCTGTGCAGCGGTATGGGGATCAGCGCATCGGGATGCACTTCCCGGATAAAATCTCCCAGATATCTGACAATCTCCTCGCCGAAATAGTCAGCATACTCCTGTCGTTTCCCGTACTTAAAGCGGTAGATGGAAGCTGCAGCGCTCCTATATTCATAGAGTGCCCTTCCTCTCACAAATTCATGCCTTCTATTTCTGCAATCCATGCAGAATTCCCCTTCCTCCGCCAGCTTTTTCCCGCATCGCATACACCATGGCGGCGTCAGAAGCTTTAATTTCCCCATACACTCCGTACAGATCTTCTCTCCTGCCGGGCGGACGATCCGGTCGCAGACCGGACATCTCAGCGGAAAAAGCAATTGGATGATATGTTTGATCGGTTTTATCTTCATATTTCGTATTCCCGTGTTCCCTCCTGTATTCCCATAAGAGACATTTCCCGGATTCTGTCTTTCAGCGCGGTATAACGCCTGTTATCACTGACATTTTCAACCATTTCCCGCACCGTATTGCCGCTTCCCAGAATCGTAACGCAATTTCTGGCTCTGGTGATTCCCGTATAAAGCAGATTTCGGTTAAACAACATTTTAGGACCGGACAGCAAAGGCAGGATCACCGCCGGATATTCGCTCCCCTGAGATTTATGGATCGTGATGGCATAAGAAAGCTCCAATTCCTCCAACAGCGAAAAAGGATAGATCACCCGCCTCTGCTCATCATATTCCACCGTCAATGTGGAGGCATTTTCATCGATCTCCAAAATACGGCCCATATCGCCGTTGAAAATGCCGACTCCCCTGTCAATGGGAATATTATACCTGCTGACGATCTCCCACTCAAGCTGATAATTGTTTTTGATCTGCATCACCTTATCGCCTTCCCGATAGACAGTCTCGCCGCTGGCATGCTCTCTCTTCTTCGGATCAGGAGGGTTCAGGTACTTCTGCAAGATCCCGTTCAGCGTTTCACATCCCAGGCTGCCCTTCCGCATGGGGGTCAATACCTGAATGTCAAAGGGGGATGCCTTCACATATCCAGGCAGCTTATCACGCACCAGCTGAACCATATGTTTGTATATAACATTGACATCACTTCTCTCCAGCACAAAAAAATCTTTGGATTTGTTATCCATTGATATCTGCCTGCCCTCATTGATGCGATGAGCATTGACAACAATGTCGCTTTTTTCAGCCTGCCGAAAGATCCGCTTCAATTCCATCATCGGAAAAGCGCCGCTCCCGATCAGATCCCGCAGCACCTGTCCCGGCCCCACACTGGGCAGCTGGTTCACATCTCCCACCATGATCAGTCTGGTTCCCGGTGCGACAGCCCGAAGCAGCGCCTGAAACAACTGGATATCCACCATGGACATCTCATCGATAATGATCACATCCGCTTCCAGCGGATTTTCCTCATTCCTTTCAAATCGAACCTTCCTGGTATCATCATTGGACAGAGCGCTGTTCAACTCCAACATACGGTGGAGGGTCCGCGCTTCGAAGCCGGTGGCCTCCGTCATACGCTTTGCCGCACGCCCGGTAGGTGCACCCAGAAAGATATCCAGGCCCGCCGACTCAAAATAGCGGATGATCATATTAATGGTGGTCGTCTTGCCGGTTCCCGGTCCTCCGGAGAGAATAAACAGACCGTTCTGAATACTTTTCATCACCGCCTGGAGCTGCAGTTCATCCAGCTCCATATGCAATTCTCCTGCCAGACGCTCAAGCTGCTTTTCGATCGCCGCTTCCTGAGACGGCAGGTTTTCCGCCTCCGCCATGGGAATATTAAGCTGCGTCAACATTCTGGCACAGCTCAGTTCCGCATAATAGTACGATGCCGCAAACACACAGTTCCCCTTGATGACAAGCTTCTTATCCATCATCATATTGTCCAGCTGTGGGCGAATATATTCCTCTGCCACGTCCAGCAATATGCGTGCCCTCCCCAGAAGCTTATCCACAGGAAGATAACAGTGCCCTTCTCCTACCGCCTGCAGAAGCGTATAGAGCACACCGCTCCGGATCCGAAAATCAGAATCCGTGTGGATACCGATCTTCGCCGCCAGCTCATCCGCCATCTTAAAGCCGATGCCCGACACATCCTCCGCCAGACGGTAGGGATTTTCCTTCGTCACGCTGTAGAGTTCCATACCATATGTGTCATAGATCCGTACAGCCAGGGTGTTGGAAATTCCGAACTGCTGCAGATAGACAAGGGCCTCCCGCAGATCCTTCTTCTCCTCCATCTGTACGGCAATCTCCCGGGCCTTGCGCTCGCTGATACCCTTCACTTCAACCAGGCGCTCCGGCTCTTCTTCAATGATGCGAAAGGTATCGTCACCGAATTTTTTCACGATCCTTGCCGCCAGTGCCGCGCCCACCCCTTTTATGGCCCCCGATGCAAGGTACCTCTCCATACTGAGGCTGTCCCTGGGTGCCACCACCTGAAAGCCCGACATTTTAAATTGCCTGCCATAGACAGGATGCTCCGCATAATCGCCCTGTGCCGTAATGTTTTCTCCCTGAGTCAATCCCCGGCACATTCCCACACAAGTGATCTCTTCCTCTCCCGTCACCAGATTCATGACTGTATACCCGTTTTCACTGTTTTGGAATATTATATGCTCTACATATCCATTGATCGTTTCCATATAAACAAAAGCCCGCCTGTAAAAAATACCTCACATTTTTCCACACAATTTTCCTTAAAGTAAAGAAAGGCTGCCGGATATTGGCAGCCCAATCTCTATGCATTTCCCGCTATGCCGACACAGTCGGCACAAATAATCACAACCTTTTACAGCTGTTCCGCCATTGTCTCCTCTTCGATACTGTCCAGTCCGTAATTACGACGCATCTGCTCATACAGCATCTGGGCAAGCCCGAGACCTCCGTTCTGGTCAGCAGTTTCCGCTGCAATATTTTGAACCATCACATCTTTATAATAATCAAGCATGGAATCCATGCCGCCGGAACCATCAGACTCAGACGGAATGGTCTTCATCATCTCCTTAAACATCTGCTCGACAAAATATGCTTCAAACTGCTTGCAGGCATCCATCAGTTCATCATCTGTAGCCTTCACATAATCAGCCCCGTCCAGTTTATTCTGCAGTCTGTCCGCCGCCTGGTTTGACGCATTGGCATACGTGTCAGTATACATGGAAGTTACGCCGCTGAAATCCATAAACCACCCTCCTCATTAACGTCTCAGATTGTTCGCCTGCTGCAACATTTCATCGGATGCGATAATGGCCTTGGAATTCATCTCATAAGCACGCTGCGCCACGATCATGTTCACCATCTCATCCACCACCTGAACATTGGAACCTTCCAGATATTTCTGAAGGATATTGCTTCGCTGCAGATTCGGAGTGGTAGCTTCATTCAGTGCCTGACCGCTGGCTGCCGTCTGCATATAAAGGCTGTCTCCCTCCTTTGAAAGACCGTTAGGGTTATTAAACTGGAATACCCCGATGGTCACACCGATAGGCTGAGGATTCTTATTTGCATCAGGATAGCAGAGCTGTCCGTCCTTTGTTACAGTAATACTGCTCAGAACATATTGATTGCCCAGAATGATCGGCTGCCCAGTAGTGCTCAGGACGGGTCTTCCGTCGGAATCAGCCAGCATACTGCCATTGCTTGCCAGAACAAACTTCATATCGCCGTTTCTGGTATAATAAGTATTGCCGTCGTCTCCTCTCACCGCAAAGAAGCCCTTTCCATCGATTGCAAATGCCGTATCGCTTTCTGCGGCATACAGATTTCCCTCACGGAATATGGATGTGATCGCCGAGTTGCGAACACCCAAGCCAACCTGTGCGCTGGTAGGCTTCGGATCTCCGTTGGCCGAAGTGGTCTCTACCTGCAGTGTCTGGTACAGAAGAGTCTTAAACTCATTTACCTGAGTCTTGTATCCCTGTGTATTGACATTTGCCAGATTGTTGGCAATCGTGTCTATATTTGTCTGCTGTCCGATCATACCTGTTGCTGCTGTCCATAAACTGCGTACCATTATGTATCTCCCTTCTTATTTTCCTGCCCCTTATAGTTATCATACCCATGAGCGCGTTCATCTGCCGTTTTCTGTTCTGTATTGCAGAAGCGCTCACCGGCTGTGAATTTCATTTGACTAATGTTTCACGTCGTGAGTCTATATTGTCAGGCCTGCCGCTTTCCCGACGAAATTACTGCAGTCTGCCCACCTGGGTCACTGCCGTTTCCAAAGTTTCATCATACGCCTGCACGATCTTCTGATTGCTCTCATACTGACGGGTGATCGCAATCATATTGACCATCTCTGATAC
>JAIEKC010000500.1:0-19967 GCA_029064505.1 Acetatifactor sp. | reverse complement strand
CTGTCAGCGAGAAGCCAAGGAGTGACAGACATCAGAACGAGCGGAGTCAGGAAGGGCGTACGCAGGGAGAGCGGAAGCAAAGGCAGGGAAAACAGGAAATACAGAGGCAAAAGCGGAGAAAGCGGAAACCAGAATGGGAAATGCAGAGTCTAAGGCAGGAAAAGCGGAAGCCGGAGCGGGAAGACCGGAGAACAGGTCAGATAAACAGGAGCCGGGAAAGAAGAATAAAGCAGACAATGGAGTGAATGAGGATGCCCAGAAGAAGAAAAAGTCAAAGTCAAAGATCATCTTTGTCAGCAATCCCCAGAACTCCAAGATGTCCGGTCAGGGAAAGCCCCAGGGTCAGGGAGGGCAGAACAGACAGAACAGACAGAACAATACGTATAATGACCGCAGCAGGGTACAGGCGCCTGTGCGTCCCATCAAGCCGCTGACCCCGCCATCTCCCACACCCAGCGTACAGATGGTATCCTCCAGGCCTGCACAGCAGAACAGACAGAATAATCAGCATTCGGCGGCCTCTCATGAGACGGAAAAGTTCCAGAACAGGCAGGACAGATCCACAAGACAGGACAGACCGGAAAGACTGGACAGACCGGAAAGGCAGGACAGACCGGAAAGACTGGACAGACCGGAAAGGCAGGACAGACCGGAGAGACAAGACAGGCAGGATAGGCCCGCAAGAGAGAACCGCGGACAGGACAACCGCAGCGGACAGGAGAGCCGCCGCGACAACAGATCTCAGGGCGGAAATAACCAGGGAGGCAGAACGGATCGCGGACAGTATCAGGGAAGAGGAGGCGCAGGATCAAATGGCAGACCTCAGGGAGACAGGCAGAACGGATTTCAGAGAAACGGCAGGCCGGGTTCTGAGGGCGGCCAGGGTGATCGCCGTGGTCCGGGCGCTGGTGCAGGCGGCGGCCGTAATTTTAACGGTGGTCAGAGAGATAACAGAGGAAACGGCGGACAGGGAGCCGGTTCCAGAGATACAAGAGGCGGCAAGGGCTTTGCGGCGGAAGCTCCGTCAAAGGATATGGAAAAGAGGCGCGAGGACGACAAGCGCCGTGCAAACAATCAGGACAGGGATAAGCGCTCCAGGAAGGATCATATCTATGAGGAGGATGAAGCGGTAAGGAATAAGCCCGGCAGATTCATCAAGCCTGAAAAGAAGAAGGAAGAAGTGGTGGAGGAAGTGATCAAGGTCATCACTCTGCCTGAGATGATCACCATCAAGGATCTGGCTGATAAGATGAAGCTGCAGCCTTCCGCCATTGTCAAGAAGCTGTTCCTCGAGGGTAAGATTGTGACGGTAAATCAGGAGATCTCCTATGAGGATGCGGAGAATATTGCCATGGAGTACGATATTCTCTGTGAGAAGGAAGTCAAGGTGGATATCATAGAAGAGCTGTTAAAGGAAGAAGAGGATACAGAGGAGTCAATGGTTGTGAGACCTCCCGTTATCTGTGTCATGGGTCATGTTGACCACGGTAAGACTTCTCTGCTCGACTCCATCCGTAAGACAAATGTCATCGATAAAGAGGCGGGCGGTATCACACAGCACATCGGCGCCTATACTGTCAATGTGAAGGACAGGAAGATCACTTTCCTGGATACGCCCGGCCATGAGGCATTTACCGCCATGCGTATGCGCGGCGCCAATTCCACGGATATTGCGATCCTGGTAGTGGCTGCGGACGACGGCGTTATGCCCCAGACCATCGAGGCCATCAATCATGCCAAGGCGGCAGGCATCGAGATCATTGTGGCAGTCAATAAAATTGATAAACCTTCCGCCAACATCGATCGTGTGAAGCAGGAATTGACGGAATACGAACTGATCCCTGCAGACTGGGGCGGAACTACGGAGTTTGTTCCCGTATCCGCAAAGTCCGGTGAGGGTATCGAGAATCTGCTGGAGACCATTCTGCTGACGGCGGATATTCTGGAATTGAAAGCGAACCCCGACAGACGTGCAAGGGGTCTGGTGATCGAGGCGGAGTTGGATAAGGGACGGGGCCCTGTGGCTACGGTCCTGGTGCAGAAGGGTACACTCCATGTGGGTGACTTTATCTCCGCAGGATCATGCCACGGCAAGGTACGTGCCATGATCGACGACAAGGGCAGAAGAGTGAAGGAGGCAACCCCTTCCACACCGGTTGAGATCCTCGGTCTTTCCGATGTGCCCAGCGCCGGAGAGGTATTTCTGGCACATGACAATGACAAGACGGCGAAAAATTATGCAGAGACTTATCTGGCACAGAATAAAGAGAAGATGCTTGAAGATACTAAGACCAAGATGTCTCTGGACGATCTGTTCTCCCAGATCCAGGAGGGCAGCTTAAAGGAGCTGTGCCTGATCGTCAAGGCGGACGTACAGGGCAGCGTGGAAGCTGTGAAGCAGTCGTTGATGAAGCTGACCAACGAGGAAGTGGTGGTAAAATGTATCCACGGCGGCGTGGGCGCCATCAACGAGTCCGATGTGGTCCTGGCCAGCGCTTCCAATGCCATCATTATCGGTTTCAATGTGCGTCTTGACGCCACCGCAAAGGCAACCGCCGAGCGTGAGGGTGTGGACGTAAGGCTGTATAAGGTTATCTATCAGGCGATCGAAGACATCGAGGCTGCCATGAAGGGCATGCTGGATCCCGTCTTCGAGGAAAAGGTCATCGGCCATGCCGAGGTACGCCAGATCTTCCGTGCATCCGCTATCGGCAATATTGCCGGTTCCTATGTATTGGACGGCGTATTCCAGAGAGGCTGTAAGATCCGCATTACCCGTGAGGGTGAGCAGATCTACGAGGGCGGGCTTGCTTCCCTGAAGCGCTTCAAGGATGATGTGAAGGAAGTGAAAGCCGGTTTCGAGTGCGGACTTGTATTTGAGGGCTTTGACCAGATGCAGGAGCTGGATATCGCAGAGGCGTATATCATGGTGGAGGTACCACGATGAAAAGAATATCTAAGGTGCGGAAGCACCGCACCTAAGATATTCTAAGTTTCATCGGAAAGAATGGCTTATGCCATTCTTTCGTTGGAATGTTTGTTATCTGCAAATGTGGATTGAGATAATTTTTGCCGCAGGTACTGTAAATGGATGAAATGGTTTGCAGCACAGTGTTTGAGTGCGGCAGAGAATGAAGTGACACCGGAAAACGTTTGGGAACGACTGGTGTGAACAGCAATGAATTGCGAGGTAATATGAGAAAAAACAGTGTTAAAAATACCCGTATCAACGGGGAAGTGCAGCGTGTTCTGGCGGAGATCATCCGGGGAGAGATCAAGGATCCCCGGATCAGCCCGTGGACAAGCGTGGTATCCGTGGAGGTGGCTCCCGATCTGAAAAGCTGCAAGGCATGGATCAGTGTGCTGGGCGGCGTGGAGGTCAGGGAGGCGACGCTGCAGGGATTAAAGAGTGCGGAAGGATTTATAAAGAGGCAGCTGGCGAAGACGATCAACCTCCGCAATACTCCTGAAATAACTTTTGTTATGGATCAATCGATCGAGTACGGTGTCAACATGTCTCATAAGATTGATGAAGTGATCGCCGGAGACAGTGAGAACAGCAGGGGAAATGAGAGCGCTGACAGCAGTGAAAGCGCCGATGACGACATAAATGTCTGCGATGATGAGGAATAAGGAGTTTGTGAATGGAATGGAATTTATTAGATGAGTGTAAGGACGCGAAAAGGATCGGCATCAGCGGACATATCCGCCCCGATGGCGACTGTGTGGGTGCATGCCTTTCCATGTGCATGTACCTGCGGAAGTGTCTGCCTCAGGCACAGGTAAAGGTTTTCCTGGAGAAGCCTGCCGATATTTTCCGTGAGCTGAAGGGGTTTGACGAGATTGACAGTGAGTTTGGGGAAGAGGATCCTTTTGATGTTTTCTTTGTGCTGGACTGCGGGGAAGACCGCATCGGTGATGCCCTGAAATACTTTCAGGGGGCGAAGAAAAAGATCAATATCGATCATCACATCACGAACAAGGGCTGTGGGGATCTCAATCACATCGTGCCGGAGGTCGGGGCTACCTGTGAGCTTATTTATGATCTGATCGATCCTGAGAGACTGGATAAGGAACTGGCCATGGCACTGTATATCGGGATCATTCACGACACGGGGATCTTCCAGTATTCCAATACCACTCCCGCCACCATGGAGAAGGGGGCGAAGCTGATCAGCTACGGTTTTGACTTTCCAAGGCTGATCCGGGAGACTTTTTATCAGAAGTCTTATATTCAAAGTCATATTATGGGCAGGGCGCTGTTGGAGTGCATCCGGTTTATGGACGGCAGGTGCATTGTCAGCTGTATCGACCGCAAGGCCATGCAGTTCTATGACGCGGAGCCCAAGGACCTGGACGGCATTGTAAATCAGCTGCGCAATATAAGCGGGATAGACTGCGCCATTTTCATGTACCAGACGGACGTCCTGGAATATAAGGTAAGTCTGCGTACCAGTGAGAAAGTCAATGCGGCCGAGATAGCTGCCTTTTTCGGCGGCGGCGGTCATGCCCGCGCGGCAGGCTGCACCATGCGGGGAACCTTTCATGATTGTGTGAACAACCTTTCATTACATATAGAGAAACAGTTGGACAATGTCTGAGAAGCTTTTCGGGGATATTCCTTTTCCGAAATGAAATGTTCAGCGGGCGGAATGCTTTGGCGGTTTGATCATAACGGTTCAGACAGATAGTTGTGTTGCCATGACGGTTCCGCGCTGCTGTTGCGGCATGCCGGGCGGCCATGGTCATTCGGATGGAGAAAAAATTGAACGGAATTATTATAATTGATAAAGAACCGGATTATACGTCCGCTGATGTGGTGGCGAAAATGCGCGGAATATGCGGACAGAAGAAAGTCGGACACACAGGGACTCTGGATCCTGCGGCAACCGGTGTATTGCCCATATGCCTGGGCAGCGGCACAAAGTTGTGCGGCCTGCTTACCGATAAGGATAAGGAGTATGTGGCGGAGCTGCTCCTGGGTGTGGAGACGGATACCCAGGATACGACCGGCCGTGTGCTGGCGGAATATTCCGTGGCGGTGTCGGAGGAAGATGTCCGGGCGGCCTGTATGTCTTTTGTGGGCGGCTACAGTCAGATTCCGCCCATGTATTCCGCCCTTAAGGTAAACGGTAAGCGGCTGTATGAACTGGCGCGGGAGGGCAGAGAGGTGGAGCGCAGGGCGCGGCCCGTGGTGATCCGTGAGCTGGAGATCCTGGAACTGAGGATGCCTGTGGTGAAAATACGGGTGGTGTGTTCCAAAGGCACCTACATCCGTACTCTCTGCGCGGATATCGGGGCGAAACTGGGCTGCGGGGGCACCATGCAGAGTCTGCGGCGGACCAGAGTGGGAATGTTTGGCCTGGAACAGGCCGTCACATTGGGACGGCTTCAGGAATTAAAGGACACAGGCAGGCTTTCGGAGGCGGTACATCCTGTGGAAAGCTGTTTTCGGGAGTGTCCGGTCCTGCATGTCAGTGAGGAAGCCGTCAGGCTTCTGGAGAACGGCAATGCCATTTATCCGGACCAGACCGGGGAAAAGCGGGTCTGCGGGCCGCGGGAGTGGGTGCGGTTCCACCGTCCTGACGGAAGCTTTGCGGGAATTTATGCCTATGAGGAAGCGGAACAGCGGTACAAGCCGGTAAAAATGTTTTTGGAGAAAGAGTGATCAGCGCTTGGAGATTATAGCAAATACGACGGATTTTTATTTGGATAGGGAAACTGCCGTGGCCATAGGGAAATTCGACGGCATACATATCGGTCACAGAAGACTGCTGGAGGAGATTCGGGAGAAAAGGAAGGAAGGGCTATGTGCCTGTGTCTTTACATTCGACCCGGCGCCGGCAGTCCTTTTTGGGTTGTCAGACGGAAAAGAACTCACTGTAAAGGAAGAAAAGCATGCGTTATTTGAACGCGCGGGAGTGGATATCCTCATTGAATTTCCCATGAATCCCGGGACGGCGGCCACTCCTCCGGAGGTCTTTGCCACGGAGATCCTGGCGGGGCGGATGCAGACAAGATTTCTGGCTGCGGGCAGCGACCTTTCCTTCGGGGCGGGAGGCGCCGGGAACACGGAGTTTCTGCGGAAGCTGGGTCCTGAGCTTGGATTCCGGGTAGAGACCATTGCCAAGGTTTGCCTGGAGGACAGGGAAGTCAGTTCCACCTATGTCAGGAGCTGTGTGGAAAAGGGAGAGATGGAACTGACGGAAAGGCTGCTGGGAATGCCCTACCCGGTGTTTGGGACCGTGGTGAAGGGCAATCAGCTGGGCAGGAATCTGGGCTTTCCCACAGTGAATCTGCTTCCGGATGAGAGCAAGCTGCTTCCCCCCAACGGCGTATATTTCTCACAGGTTCGATATCGGAATAAACGGTACCGGGCCATCAGTAATGTGGGGTATAAGCCTACAGTCACTGCGGATCGCGTCATGGGGGTCGAGTCTTACCTGTATGATTTCAGCGGAGATATTTACGGGGAACCCGTTGAGGTATATCTGATGAAATTCAGCAGACCGGAACAGCGTTTTGAGAGTGTGGAGGCTCTGCGCAGGCAGTTGGAGAGGGATATTGAAGCGGGTTTTCTGTACCATAAGAATAAATAGCATGGGAAATGTTATAAATTTATGTTGTAACTTTTGGTCTTTTCCCGTAAAATGGAACTGGTTGCCCCAAAATGACGTCGAATTATGAAGGGAAATGAAAAATGGATGTAAGTATTCTATTGTCAATGGCAGGAGGTTTGGGACTTTTTCTGTTCGGGATGCGCGTGATGAGTGATTCCATAGAGAAGGTTGCAGGCGCAAAGCTGCGCCGTATTTTGGAGATCTTTACGACCAATCGTTTTTCCGGGATGCTGGTGGGTATCGTGTTTACAGGAATCATCCAGTCTTCGTCGGCCTGTACGGCCATGGTAGTCAGCTTCGTAAATGCCGGTCTGATGAATCTGTATCAGGCGGCCGGAGTGATCTTTGGCGCCAATATCGGTACCACCATCACTTCACAGCTGGTATCCTTCAATCTGTCGGCATATGCGCCGGTGATCCTGCTGGCAGGCGTGCTTGTGGTCATGTTCTGTTCGAAGGAAAAGGTGAAAAAGTTCGCGGAGATCATCATCGGTTTCGGCATCCTGTTCCTTGGACTGAGCACCATGTCCGGTTCCATGGCCAGTATGCGGGATGTGCCCGAGGTGGTAAATCTGCTGAGTTCCCTGAAAAACCCGTTCATGGCGACTCTGATGGGACTGGTGCTGACCTCTGTGATCCAGAGTTCTTCCGTGACGGTCAGCATAGTGCTGCTTTTGGCAAATCAGGATCTGCTTTCCCTGCATATCACGCTCTATATCATACTGGGCTGTAATATCGGCGCGTGCACCACGGCTCTTCTGGCTTCCCTTGCCGGTAAGAAGGAAGCCAAGAGGGCGGCGCTGATCCATTTCTGGTTCAATGTGATCGGTACGGTGGTGCTTTACATAATCCTGTTTGTGGCGGAGGAACCCGTGACAAGGATGATCTGGGCTGTCTCGTCAGATAACGGGCGTTTTGTTGCAAATGCCCACACCATGATAAAGATATTCCAGGTGATCGTGCTGTTCCCCTTCTCAAAGTGGATCGTAAAGCTCTCTGTCATGTGTGTGCCCGGCGAGGACAGAAAGGTGGGCTACAGAGAGAGTTATCAGTTGAAATATATTGGCGACAAAGTGGTGTTCAATCCTGCCACTGCGGTGATCGAGGTGGTGAAGGAGCTGGACCGCATGGCCTCTCTTGCCAGTGAGAATTTAAACCGTGCCATGAACGCTCTGATCACACTGGACGAGGAAGATATCGAAGAAGTGTTCGAGGTGGAGAAGAATATTGATTTTCTGAACCATGCCATCACCGATTATCTGGTGAAGATCAACCAGACCACTCTGCCCATCGAGGACTTGAAGAGTCTGGGCGCCCTGTTCCATGTGGTAAACGATATAGAACGGATCGGCGACCACGCGGAAAACGTTGCGGATGCCGCAAAACTGAGGAAGGAACAGGGACTGACCTTCAGTAAAGAGGCGCAGAGGGAGATGGGAGAAATGCTGGATATGGTGAACAAGCTGATCCAGTACTCTGTGGACATGTTCGTCAGAAGCGACGAGAGTCACATGCAGGAGATCATATCTCTGGAGAACAGAGTGGATGAGAAGGAGCGGGCATTGCAGAAACTGCATGTACAGCGTCTGACCAAGGGAGAGTGTACTCCTGAGGCGGGCATGGTCTTCTCCGACATTGTATCCGGACTGGAGAGAGTGGCGGATCATGCCACCAATATTGCCTTCGCCATCACTGCTGCGGAGAGGGAGGAAGAGGTCGAGGCTGTTTCCTGAGTGCTGTCTGTTCCTGCGGAGGTAATTTGCCGCCGTCAGGAGGTTACGCGTATTTCTTAAGATTTTTTGTAGAGTATTTAATTTTTTTTTGATGGAATCTGTTGACATATGGCAGGAACGAAGGTATAATCTGACTTGGATGTAACAAATTTGTAACAATATTGTAATTCAGATTTCATTTTTGTAAAGGATTATATACATGGGATATTTTAAGAATACGAAAAAATTAGCGATTGTTTCTGCCGGACTGGTGTGTTGTCTGGCATTGGAGGCGCCCCTGCCTGTTTCCGCGGCAGAGGGGACAAGCGTTCTGCAGACTGCGGGAGTAGCGTCCCTCTTTGAGGCTACATATACGGCGGAGGAATATAAGGAGATGGCCCAGCAGGCGCATGGCGCTTCCTGGGGATATACCAACATCGGTATCGCCAATGTGGAGAGCGGCAATCTGAACGTGCGTGAGGCTCCCTCCACCGATAGTAAGATGGTGGGGAAGATGCCGAAGGATTCGGCCTGTGAAGTACTGGAGATGCTGGACGGATGGGCTCACATCACCTCCGGTGAGGTGGAGGGTTACGTGAGCACGGAGTTCCTGTTCACCGGTCCGGATGCAAAGCTTGCAGCCAATGATCTGGTGCGCACGGTAGTCCTCGTGAATACGGACGGACTGAATGTAAGAGATGAAGCAAACACGGAGAGTGCGGTTCTGACACAGGTTCCCAAGGGTGAGGAACTGGAGTATGTGGAGACGCTGGAAGGATGGATCAAGGTGTCCATTGACGGCGATGAGGCTTATGTGTCGGCGGACTATGTCTCCGTGGAGCAGAGGCTGGACACGGCTATCACCATGACGGAGCTCCTGTACGGCCAGGGTGTGTCCGATGTCCGCGTGGAACTGGTAGAGTATGCAAAGCAGTTTATCGGCAATCCTTATGTGTGGGGCGGAACCAGCCTGACAAAGGGGGCCGACTGTTCCGGATTCGTACTCAGTGTGTTTAAGAAATTCGGTGTGAACCTCAGTCACCATTCCGGTTCTCAGGCGAAGGAGGGTGTGAAGATCAGCGCGTCCGAGCTTAAGCCCGGCGACCTGGTATTCTATGCCAACAGCTCAGGGACCATCAACCATGTGGCGATCTATATCGGCGGGGGCAAGGTGATTCATGCCAGCAGTCCTAAGACCGGTATTAAGATCAGTAATTACAATTACCGCACACCCGTCAGGTGCGTGCGGGTTCTGCAGGACTAAAGCGGCGGGATGGAAATGATCAGACTCCATGGGAATCCGGTTCGGGAATTCATGGAGTCTTTTTGATACTGCGGCGGTGTGCGAAGTCTTGCGGCATAGGGAAGGGGAGCAGGGGGGTGTGTTCTAAATTAGCTGTTTACATTTACAAACGGATATGATAGAATATCAAAGTATGGTTAACCGATGCTCAGTTCCCGGAGGCTCCAACCGCCGCTTAGTGTCAGGTGATCCATACGGAACATTATCACATGAGATTTATATGGAGGAAAGAGAAATGATTTCTAAGGAAAAGAAAACGGCAATCATGAACGAGTATGCGAGAACACCCGGCGATACCGGTTCACCTGAGGTACAGGTGGCTGTTCTGACCGCGAGGATCCAGGAGCTTACCGAGCACCTGAAGGCAAATCCCAAGGATCATCATTCCCGCCGTGGTATGCTGAAGCTGGTAGGTCAGAGACGTGGTCTGCTGGAGTACCTGAAGAAGAAGGATATTGAGAGATATCGTTCCCTGATCGAGAGACTCGGATTAAGAAAATAGGTAATATGAGACGAGAGGCGGAAGGCAGCCGATACCGGCGCTTTCCGCTTGTTGTGCGTCTTGTGAGACGTAAAAGGACAGGGATCGTTTCAGGTCTGTGAGGACAGCCAGGGCGATCGTTCTCACCGTCGGATCCGCCGGTCGGGAAATACGCGCAGTATTCCGTGACGGTCACAGGCGGACGGTAATGAGAGGTAACCGTGGAGCAGAAGTAAGCCCCGAGACCGCTGAAAAGTGCATGAACAGCGTACGGGCAGCCGTAATGCACAGGCTGTGCGCATGCCTTTTTCAGTAGTTTCGGTGTCTTCTGTTCCTGGAGATAGACAAGCCGTTATGACGGCAGAATGGAGGACATATGTACAAATGTTATGAAATGGAACTCGCCGGCCGTACCCTGAAGGTTGATATCGACCGTGTGGGTAAGCAGGCAAACGGATGTGCTTTTATGCACTATGGTGATACCGTGGTGCTTTCCACTGCAACCGCATCCGAGAAACCCAGGGAGGGGATCGATTTCTTCCCGCTGAGTGTGGAATTTGAGGAAAAGATGTACGCGGTGGGCAAGATTCCCGGCGGCTTCAACAAGAGAGAGGGAAAGGCCAGCGAGAATGCGGTGCTGACCAGCCGTGTCATCGACAGGCCCATGCGTCCCCTGTTTCCCAAGGATTACAGAAATGACGTGACCCTGAACAATATGGTAATGAGTGTGGATCCGGAATGCCGTCCCGAACTGGTGGCGATGCTGGGTGCGGCTATTGCCACCTGTATCTCGGACATCCCCTTTGACGGTCCCTGTGCAATGACTCAGATGGGCATGATCGACGGGGAACTGGTGATCAATCCTTCCCAGGAGCAGTGGAAGGTGGGTGATCTGAACCTGACGGTGGCTTCCACCAGGGAGAAGGTCATTATGATCGAGGCTGGAGCCAATGAGGTTCCCGAGGACAGGATGATCGAGGCGATCTACAAGGCTCATGAAGTCAATCAGACGATCATCGCCTTTATTGATAAGATCGTGGCAGAGGTGGGAAAGAAGAAGCACGAGTACACCAGCTGTGCCATTCCTCAGGAAATGTTTGACGAAATGATGAAGCTGGTTACTCCCGCGGAGATGGAAGTGGCAGTGTTTACCGATGACAAGCAGACACGTGAGGAGAATATCCGCGTGATCACCGGGAAGCTGGAGGAGGCTTTTGCCGAGAAAGAGGAGTGGCTTGCCATCCTTGGTGAAGCGGTTTACCAGTATGAGAAGAAGACGGTGCGCAAGATGATCTTAAAGGATCACAAGCGTCCCGATGGCCGTGAGATCACACAGATCCGTCCTCTGGCGGCAGAGGTGGATATCATTCCCCGCGTACATGGTTCCGCCATGTTTACCCGCGGACAGACACAGATCTGTAACGTATGTACGCTGGCGCCCCTGTCCGAGCAGCAGAGGATTGACGGACTGGATGAGAATGAGGTCAGCAAGAGATATATGCACCATTACAATTTCCCCTCCTACTCCGTAGGTGAGACAAAGCCTTCCAGAGGCCCCGGAAGACGTGAGATCGGGCATGGCGCGCTGGCTGAGAGAGCGCTGATCCCCGTGCTTCCCAGCGAGGAGGATTTCCCCTATGCCATCCGTACCGTATCCGAGACCTTTGAGTCCAACGGTTCTACCTCCATGGCATCCACCTGTGCCTCCTGTATGTCCCTGATGGCGGCAGGCGTGCCTATCAGGAAGATGGTGGCCGGTATTTCCTGCGGTCTTGTGACCGGAGATGCGGATGATGATTTCGTATTGCTTACGGATATCCAGGGACTGGAGGATTTCTTCGGCGATATGGACTTTAAGGTGACCGGTACTACAGAGGGTATCACCGCTATTCAGATGGATATCAAGATACATGGTCTCACAAGACCTATTGTGGAGGGCGCTATCGCCCGCTGCCGTGAGGCAAGACTCTTTATCATGGATACCTGTATGAAGCCTGCGATCTCCGCACCCAGACCTGAGGTGGGACCTTATGCGCCTAAGATCATCTCCATCCAGATCGACCCGGAGAAGATCGGCGATGTGGTGGGCCAGAGGGGCAAGACCATCAATGAGATCATCGCCCGCACCGGCGTTAAGATCGATATCACCGACGACGGAAACGTATCCGTATGCGGCACTGACAAGGACATGATGGAAAAGGCAGTGGAGATGGTGAAGATCATCGTCACTGACTTCGAGGAAGGTCAGATCTTCAAGGGCAAGGTAGTCAGCATCAAGGAGTTCGGCGCGTTCATCGAGTTCGCGCCCGGCAAGGAGGGCATGGTTCACATTTCCAAGATCGCCAAGGAAAGGATCAACCGTGTGGAGGATGTTCTGACACTGGGAGATGTGGTGACTGTGGTATGCCTGGGCAAGGACAAGATGGGCAGGATCAGTTTCTCCATGAAAGATGTGGCACAGAAATAACAAATATAAATCTGGTAAAAAAAGGAATCCTTCGACCGCGTCGGTATGTGCGGTCAAAGGATTCTTTTTTCGTGTGCCTGATAAGGAGTAAGACTTATACGTCTTCTTTCTTTAACCGATCGAGTTCGGCTGTGAGAGCGGCGATGACGGCATCCTTTTGGGCGACAGCATCATTCATATCTGCGATGACAGCATCTTTCTCGGCGATCTGCGTTGTCAATTCATTGATTTCCTCATGCTGTCTGGCTATACGGCGCAGTCTGCGGTAGTGATCTTCCCGGGCTTCGCACTGCAGCCGTATCTGCTCTTCCTGACTTAACTGATAAATGGTATTGGAAGCGTCTTTAATGTAATCATCATTTTGCGCAAGCATTTTGATTTCCTCCCATGTCGTGGACTTAAAAAGGGAAGCCCAACAATCGATATGGTATGATCTGTCTTCTTCGGTTGCCAGATCTATACGAGTTAAGTCTAACACAGAGAGGCGCAGTTTGTCACTATATAACATATGATTTTTTACGTTAAGAAACTGATAGGTTGCGTAAAATTCCGGATTTTCTGTGAACAGAGTGAAATTTAACAGACCTATCTGAATGGAAGGCTTCACTTCATCATAGTCCTGTCCGCGCTTCAGATTGTCGAATGAACGGCAGATGTAACACAGTGACCGGTCTACCCAGTTATACTCGTTGACGACCTGCATTTCCAGATTAACATATGTCTGATCATTCATCAGCACTTTGACATCAAGGAAAAATGTTTTGCTGTCAATGGTTTCACCCAGCTCGATGGGATTAGTGATGATCACGGTCTGAACCTGCTCGTCTTTCAGATGAAGCAATGAACAGATCAATCCTTTCAGCACCCTGTTATTTCGCTGAAGAAGCGCTCGGAACAGGTAATCGTTGTGCATGGGAATGGTGACAGGACCGGTGGCGGAATCGAGTCCTGCGAAAGTGTTGGAAGCGGTAATGGTTGTGTTTTGGTTTGACATTTTATGTCCTCCTTTGTAAGTGTATGATGTGATAATATTGCTTTCATTTGTCCTGGCGATTGCTTTAATGGACGAAATTATATGGAATATAGAGTATCGAAGCAGATAGGAACAAAACACCCATGCAGCCAGCTGCACTGTCATGGATGAAAGTCCGGGAGATCAGTTGATGCACATAAAACCGCAAGTACGATGGGTACCGCACAGTGGTATCGGGATTTCACACATGAAAACGCGAAATGATATAGAACGTGTGTGAAAAATGCTTTCTGTCAAATGTGCTTCGCAATTTGTGGGAAATTAAATCATCTTATGGATGATCAGCCAAATGAAGGAGGCGTAGCGGGCTACGTTGACTGGATTTGGTACAAATATCATGCAAAGCAAGGCTGCGGTGACCAAATTGGGGCGCGGCAGGCCGCGAAGTGGGGCGTGCAGACCGGGGGAATGATTTTTCAAACATGCTCTAAGGCAAGGATTTCGGATTTTATCAGTAAATAAAGCCGGAAATGCATTATAGTATACGGTTGGCTGGTACCAGGGTATAAATGGCGAATCGCCGGGCAGATGTAAAGTCATCAAAAATAGTGTTTAATAGAGATGACCTGATTTGGTAACAGAATATCACTGATAAAATGAAATGTCAACAACAATTTTATAAAATACTGAAAATAGTGCAAAACCTGTAACGGTTCATACGAAGTGATAAAATGTGATAAAAAGCAGCGATTTGTATCTGTGAACAGACATTACAGACATACAACGATAAAACGTTTGTTGCATACGGAAATGAAATATGATACACTGGCTTCATAAGAAATAATATTTCATCGAGCAGGAAATTCTTTTGGCGGACGAACTTAGTCGGCATCCTACAACATCTGAACTTCTGATATTGAGATATCCCTGCTTGAAATCACACAGATCAAAAGCGGGGAGGACAGTATATGGGAGAAGCCAATGCAGCATTGTGCGTTTATATAAACCGCATGGACCGGATACGATCCGTTCTGGAGTATTATCTTGGAGAAAAATTACCGAAGGACTGGGTATGGGAGGAAATCCGGGGATTCTATCCGGTGAGGGATTCCAGGGGCGTAGTAGAATCCGGCAGACGTTTTGGTGAACAGCTTGCGGAAGATCAGCCGGAAAAGCAGATATGGGGGATGCTCCGGGATTCTGCGTAATGAAATAACAGGAGGAGAGAAATGGATCATTTAATGGAATTACTGAAAACCAGGCGTACATACCGCCGTTTCGAGCAGAAGGAGATTTCCCAGGGGATCATTGATGAAATCCTGACTGCGGCAAGACTGGCATCCAGCGCGGCCAACAGGCAGCCCCTGAGTTATATCGTGGTGAAGGACGCGGATAAGGTGGCGGAAGTATTTTCCCATACCAAGTGGGCGGCAGCGCTGCCGCCGGAGCAGGGACAGCCCAGGGAGGGCGAGAGACCGGTGCTGTTCATCGCCGTGGTGGAAAATACGGATATCAATCCTGACTGCGACACGGACGCAGGACTTGCCATCAGCAATATGACGCTGGCGGCATGGAACCGGGGAGTGGGCAGCTGCATGATCGGCGCCTGCAACAAGCCTGTGCTGTCTGAAATGTTCGGGCTGACGCAGCAGCAGGTGCTCCATACCGTGGTTGCCTTTGGTTATCCCTCTCATGTGAGTCATATTGTGGATATGGAGGATCCGGCACAGTTTAAGTATTACCTGGATGAGAACAGGGACTACTGCGTTCCCAAGAGAAAGCTGTCGGATGTGGTGCGCTATCTGTAGTAGGGCAGATTTTTTCATGCGGAAGAGCGAAAACGCCGCATTTTTCCCATAGTGCCGTGTTGCCGCAGAAGGGCCACATACAGGTTGGAAGGGAATTTCCCGGGAAATGACAGGTTTGGATCCTGACTTATAAGGAGAATAGGCAGTATAAATTATGAATATGCCCACCGGAGCGGGCAGGAGGGATAAGGATGACGATACAGTTAAAACTGGAGAAGGTGGAAGATGCACAGCTCAGCGTGCAATGGCAGACAGACACGGAGAAGGGATGTATTTACCGGTTATACTGGTCTGACCGCTATAGCAGTACCATGGAGTATAAGTGCGTCTATGAGGGGACGGATATGGGGTTTACCCTGAAAAAGGCCACCCATATTCCCCATTATCTGAAAGTGGAAGCGTGGAAAGACGGAGAGAAGCAGGGGGAGAGTGAACTGTTGAAGACCCCTGTGAAAAAGGTCTTTCATGAACAGCTTGAGAAGCTGAACAGGGGACTCATCACCATTGCCACCAAAGAAGGTGTATTCCTGAGCTGGAGAATGTTTCTGTGGGAAGTAACCGGATATACGGAGACGGGCATGAGCGGAACCGACTATATGGTATACAAAAACGGCCAGCGGTTTGCACTGGTGACGGACAGCACCAACTATCTGGACGGGGAGGGCACGCTGCAGGATACTTATTCCGTGTCAGCCGTGCACGTGGATCCGGAGGGGGAAGAAAAATCTGCCTGCGGGGAAGGCACAGCTTCCTGCGGGAGTGAGGATCAGGTAAAGAAATTTGTCTTCGAGGGGAAAACGATCCTTGAGACAGAGCCGCCCTGTAAAGAAGTTTCGGTCAATCCCAAGGAGTACCTGGAGATTCCCCTGCAGATTCCGGAGGGTGGAGTCACTCCCGCGGGAGAAGCTTACACCTACAGCGCAAACGATATGAGCGTGGGTGATGTGGATGGCGACGGGGAGTATGAATTTTTTGTAAAATGGGATCCCTCCAATGCCCATGATGTGTCCCACAGGGGATATACGGGGAAATGCTTTATCGACTGTTATAAACTGTCCGGAAGGCTTCTGTGGCGTCTGGACATGGGTGTGAATATCCGGGCGGGCGCTCATTACACCCAGTTCATGGTCTATGACTTTGACGGGGACGGAAAGGCGGAGATGTCCGTAAAGACGGCACCCGGCACCTGTATGACCGTCTACAATGAGGACGGATCGGTTCGGAGCCGGAAGTATATCACTCTGCAGCCTGAGGATGCGGCGAAAGGCGTCACCCATGAAGACAATTATGTGTGCAGCGCCGATGATTACTATGAGCATATTGTCAGGCTGTTCCGGGGCTGGCAGGATCTTCCAGAGGTAAAGAGCGGACAGTGGCCCGCCACACTGGAGAAATGCTTCTCCATGGAAGACACTTATACTTACCCTCTGTCCCGACAGGATGCGGAGGCTCTGGCGGATTACTTTATGGATGTGTATGCGCCCTCAAGAAGCGGCAAGAATGAGCTTCGCAAATTTGAGGGATTCATATACGAGGGACCGGAGTATCTGACTATGTTCGGAGGAGACGGTGAGGAGCTGGAGACCATACCCTTCCCGCATCCCAGGGAGGACGACGGACTGAGGTGGGGCGATTATGCCATGAGCCGTATTGAGCCCTGCAACCGTGTGGACAGATTCCTGTCGGGGGTGGCGTATCTGGACGGAGAGCGGCCCTACCTTATCATCTGCCGCGGTTACTACACCAGAACCACTATTGTGGCGTATGATTTCTTCGAGGGAAAGCACCGTGTCCGTTTCGACATTGACAGCGGCCATGTTCCCATGGATAACCCCTTCTGTGCCGGCCCTCATGAGGCATCGGGAACGGATCCGGTCTATGGCTGCCTGGCAGGTCAGGGCGATCACAGTCTCTCCACGGCGGACGTGGATGATGACGGCTGCCAGGAGATCATCTACGGCGCGGCAGTGATCGACCATAACGGAAGCGTGATGTACTCTTCACGGGGAAAGCTCCCGGACGGACGGGACGCAAAATTCGGTCACGGCGATGCCATGCATGTGGCGGTCATTGATCCCGACAGACCGGGACTCCAGATATTTAATGTGTTTGAGGGGGCAAAGGCCGCACCCTACGGCTGGGCTCTGCGGGATGCGGAGACAGGGAAACCGTTCTTCGGCGAGTATGCGGAGACGGATCTGGGCCGCTGTATGATCGGTGATGTGAACCCGGATGTCCGGGGACTCTGTGTCTGGGTGAAGGATATGTATGACTGCAAGGGAAATAAGCTGCCCGATAAGGTGCTGGGGACGAACCAGAACATCCGCTTCGCGGCGGATCTGAGCACCCAGGTCATAGACGGTGTGGACTATATTCATGAGAGACATACGGGTATCGTCAATGACAATACCCACGGTACACTGCTGAAACCGGAAGGAACGCTGACCAATAATGGTACAAAAGGGAATCCCGGTCTTGTGGCGGATATTTTCGGGGATTTCAGGGAGGAGCTCCTGCTGCGCACCGAGGACAGCAGTGCCATCCGTATTTATACCAACCTGGAGATCACCCGCCACAAGCTGTTCACCCTGATGCATGACACCATGTACCGCACCGGCATAGCGTGGCAGAATAACTGTTATAATCAGCCCTGCTACACGAAATTCTATTATGCCGGTGATATGGATTTCTCACAGGTGCTGCCGTGGCTGAATGCGGAGAAGTGTGAGTGAGATGGCCTGTAAGGAACTGTCACGACATAACTTGTGCATATTGTGTAGGTCAGTAACAGTTCAGTGACTTGTCTGAACTGTTACACAGGACAAATTGATTTCCGTGGTTTCCATGCAGAATACCTTGACAGAGACCGGAGGATATGCTATTTTATACATAACATATCGGGAGAAGAATTATCGTTGTTCTGGTTTTTGCTTTTGAGCAGTTCGCTCACTTATCCCTTTGTGTAATAACTGAAAATGCGGGGATGAGGCAAAAGGGTTCCTGTGCATAGTCTCTTTCTCGTGATATACGAAAGGAGCGTATACTGATATGGCATTGACAAATGAAGATTTACAGGCAATATCCGGTTTGCTGGATGTGAAATTGCAACCCATTAACTCTCAGCTTGAAGGTGTGGAAAGACGGCTTGGCAAGGTGGAGGACCGGCTTGACAAGATGGAAGACCGGCTTGACAAGGTGGAGAACCGGCTTGACAAGGTAGAGAACCGGTTTGACAAACTTGAGTCTGAGATGTCCGGCTTAAAAATCGGGCAGGCGGAAATCAGAACTCATATCAAACAACTTGATCAAAAAATTTCAAAGACTTATGAGCTGGCTCTTGATGCATGGGGTATAGGCATGGAAAACCGGACTTGGCTGGAACAAAGAAAGCATAAAAGTCCGGCCAGTCGCCGTGCTGTTTCACGTAAAGTTAAGGCATAAAATGCCGGCAATAAAATAGTCCTCAAATAGCTATTGCACTTTTACCTGTATCCTATTATAATGGATATACAAGATATAGATGCGGAACAGCATTGAGGACACAAAATATAGCTGAGATCGTATCCGTAATAACTTGTGGTGCGGTCTTGCTTTTTGCCTGATATATGTCTGGGAACATCAGGTTAAGGGTTTGGGAAACCAATGCGTTGTCCGCAGGAATAAGGGAAGACAGGAGTGCATGTGTTGATGAGGATTCAGAAGAGAGACGGAAGGATCGTGCCCTACGGGGAAAGTAAGATCATCGAAGCGATCCGCAAGGCGAATCATGAGGTGGAGGAAAATGACCGGGCGGAGGATGAACTGGTGGAGGAAATCCTGAAAGCCGTTCAGGCGGAAGGGCGGGAGCTTCAGACGGTGGAGCACGTTCAGGATATCATAGAGCAGCATCTGGTGGAACACAATAAGTATGCCCTGGCCAAGAAATACATCGTCTACCGCTATCAGAGGAGCCTGCTGCGTAAGTCCAATACTACAGACGAGTCTATCCTGAAGCTGATCCGCAACGAGAATAAAGAGCTTGCGGAAGAGAATTCAAATAAGAATACAAGACTGGCTTCCACACAGCGGGATTACATTGCCGGCGAGGTGTCCCGGGATGTGACCAGGCGAATGCTCCTGCCGGAGCACATTGCGCTGGCCCATGACAACGGTGTGATCCACTTTCATGATGCGGATTACTTTATCCAGCCCATTTTCAACTGCTGTCTGATTAATATTCAGGATATGCTGGACAATGGAACTTCCATCAACGGAAAGATGATCGAGTCGCCGAAAAGCTTTCAGGTGGCATGTACCGTAACCACTCAGATCATTGCCGCCGTGGCCAGTAACCAGTACGGAGGTCAGTCCGTAAATATCAGGCATCTGGGAAAGTATCTGCGCAAGAGCAGGGAAAAGTTCGATTCCCAGCTTCGGGAGGAGTTCGGGGATCTCATGGACGAGGCTACACGGAGCAGGATTGTGGATATCCGTCTGCAGGACGAGCTGAGATCGGGAGTTCAGACCATTCAGTACCAGATCAATACCCTGATGACCACCAACGGTCAGTCTCCTTTTGTCACACTGTTTCTGCATATTGATGAAGAGGACGAATATGTGGAGG